>CAYGLH010000155.1:0-8431 GCA_964350535.1 uncultured Ilumatobacteraceae bacterium | reverse complement strand
GCTCGCCGCTGCCCAGCGACCGGTACTGACGCCATCCCCAGTGGTGGCCGGGCAGGCCGTTGATCGCCACGATGGCCTCGCTGAGCGGCGCCGGATCGGCGACCGAGATCGGTGCGCCGTCGAGGAACGCACCGCCGCCGCGCACGGCGTGGAATCGTTCGCCCGTCACGAGGTTGGAGACCATCGCCACGGAGGGACGACCACCGAGCACCAGGCACAGCGCCGTGTTGCACCATGGCAGCCCGAGGCTCGCGTTCGTCGATCCGTCGAGCGGGTCGACGACCACGAGGGCGTCGGTGGCGGCGTCGCCGTCGGTCCCGGTCGGCCACGTGATCCCGCTCTCCTCGGAGAGCACACCGAACCCCGCCTCGTACAGTGGCGGGAGACAGGCCGCGTCGATCTCGAGGTCGATCGAGTACTGGCCGTCGCGCTCACCGGACGGGCCCCAATCGTCATTGGTCGCGAGCACACGTGCGGTGTCGTCGCAGATCCGTGCGAAGAGATCGAGGACCTGGGCTGGATCGGGGCGCATGGCGAGGGTGGGCGTCTCCACGAGCGGGCAGGGTAGTGTCCGCTGCAATGGCAGTCATCGACGTAGCGGGATTCGTCGCGGATATCAAGAGTCAGGCCATCGATCACGGGTTCCACGTCCACGACGAACGGCACTTCGTCGAGACGTACTCTCTGCGTCAGTTGTGGGAGGTCGATCTCCATCCCGAGGAGGCCTGTTCCGGGCCGATCGACCTCCATCTCTCGCTCGACGTCGACCCCCGGGCGATGCTCGGGTTCGAGGACGAGGTGATGAAGCTCGACGAGCTCGACGACCCGCCTCCCACCGGGTTCGCGTTCCCGTTGCTGTTCACCTGGACGCTGCCACCGCTGCCCGAGCCACCCGACCTGCTCGTGCTGGCGACCGACCTCGCCGGCATCGGGGGGATCGACCTGCCCGTCGAGGTGTCGGCGATCGACTCGTTCCCGAGCGTCACCGACGCCCCCGAGCGCAGCCTGTCGATCGTCGCCAAGATGACGGTCGACCTCGGCGAGATCTACATGAACAACGACGACGCCATCACCGCCGCGCTCCACCGTTGCAAGCACGTCAGCCTGTACCTTCTCGACCGGGCCCCCGCATGGCTCGGGGACTACTGAGAGGAGCACCCGTGCGGGTCAGCGAATTGATCGACATCTTGAGCGACCAGCCTCCGGAGGCGGAGGTCGAGATCGCCGTCATCGCGCCGGTCGAGGACGCGGCCGACGACATCACGGTCGATCGCTACTTCATCGACGGCGTGCTGCCGTGGCAGGACTCGACCGACGACGACGGCGCCGAGACCGACGGCGACTTCTCCGTCTGGTTGGTCGGCGGCGAGGAGAGCGACGTCAACGCGTTCCTCGACGCGATCGAACAGCCCGACGCCTGACCGACCGCCGGTCGCTCAGCTCGGGTCGACACGGCCCAGAAAGCTCGCTGCCCGGTCGGTCCAGGTCGCCAACTCGTCAGCCGTGCCCGCCACCGCGACGTCGGCGTGCGGGAGCAGTTCGTGCAGCCGCTCCGCCGTCGAGACCGGATGTCCCGGGTCGCCGCTCCAGGCAAGGATCAGCGTCGGCACGTCGATGGCGCGCACTGCGTCGGGGGCCGGGAGGTCGGTCGTCGCCGCGCCGCGGAACACGAGCGCCAGCCGCGCCGGGTCGTTGGCGCGCAACGACGCGGCGCGCCGTTCCTTCACCCCGTCTCGACCGACGTGCGGGTCGGGTGGCGGGAGCATCGTCGCGCCGGCGATGAGGGGCTCGACGCCCTTCGCCTCGACCACGTCGGCCATCTGGCGGTAGAGGTCGGTCTGGTCGGCCCGGGTCTCCCACGCCGTCGGCGGGATCACCAGCAACAGCCCGCAGATCCGGTCCGGCGCGACCGCTGCGGCATGCAACGCCGTCGCCGCCCCCATCGAGGCGCCCCCGGCGACGTACCGCTCGATGCCGAGCGCGTCGGCGAGCGCGAGCTGGTCGAGTGCCAACTGATCCCAGCCGTACCCGGCGAGGTCGGAGGTCGCCTCGGACTCGCCGTGTCCGCGGGCGTCGTAGCGGACGATCCGACGGTCGGCCGCCGCCGCCAGACGATCGGTGTCGACCAGCGGCTCGACGTCTTCGTCGGCGCGGCTGCTGCTCAGACCGTGGCCCCAGATGAGCGGCACGTGCCGGACGTCGGGAGCGCCGAGCTCCGCGACCTCGAGACGCGCGCCACGGATCACCATCGTCGCCATCGCGGCGACCGTAGCGCGACGTCTCGGGTGTCGCTCAGGGCAGAGCGGTGATCCGATCCTGCGGTCCGGGCGCCACCGGTGAGTTGGCGCCGAAGTAGGTGACCAGCGCATCGAGATCGACTTCGCCTCCGAGGCGGTCGGTCCCTTCCGGCAGGACGAAGAAGTTGTCACCGCCGTCGGCCATGAAGCTGTTCACCGTGACCCGGTACGTCGCCCCCGGGTCGATCGTGACGCCCTCGATCTGGATCGAGGCCGGATCGACCTTGCTCCCCGTCGGGGCCGCAGCACTCCAGCTGTACGAGAACCCGTCCGACACCTGGAGAATGCGGCTGCTGCCGGCGTCGGGGTTGTCGAACTGCTGCTCGAGCAACTCGTCGATCTGTGTCCCGGTGAGGGTCATTGTCACGAGGCTGTTGCCGAACGGCTGGACACTGAACGCCTCGCCGTAGGTGACGTCGCCGGCGTCGAGGTCGTTGCGGATGCCGCCGGGGTTCATGAACGCCACGTCGGCGTCGCCGAAGTCCGCGTCGGCCGTCGCTGCCAGCTGCGCGTCGGCGATCACGTCACCCAACGCCGATTCGCCCGCGGCATTGTTGCCGCGGGAGATCGCGTCGGTGGTCACGCCGATCACCTGGTTGGCGAGCGGGGCCGACAGCGTGTCGTACTTGGTGATCAACGCCGTGAGCGAGGCGTCCGGTGTGACTCCGTCCTGGACGTTGCCGACGTTCTCGATCTCCTCGACGGTCATCTCCTTCGTGAAACGGTTGAGCGTGACGTCGATGTCGGTGAAGAGGCGGCCGGCGTTGTCGGCCATCGTGACCCACTTACCATTGATCTCGCAGACGAACTCGTCGTTGGTGTGGCCGGCGATCACGAGATCGACCTCGTCGTGCAACCGCTCGGTGATCTCGGCGATCGGACCGGTCAACCCGGTGCCGCAGTCGTTCTGGCCGCCGTCGGAGAACCCGCCCTCGTGGAGCAGGACCACGAACGACCGGACCCCGCGCCGCTTCAGCGTGCGTACCAGGGCGTTGGCGGTGTCGGCCTCGTCGGAGAACTGCAACCCGGCGACTCCCGCCGGGGTGACGATCGATGGCGTCCCCTCGAGCGTCATGCCGATGAACGCCACCTTCACACCGCGGTAGTTCTTGATCTCGTAGGGCGGGAAGATGGTCTTCCCGGTTGCCTCGTCGACCACATTGGCAGCGAGGAACTGGAAGTCGGCACCGCCGAACCCGTCGCCGTCCAGGTCGCCGTCGACGGGATGGCTGCCGCCGTGTTGCATCCGCAGCAGCTCCTCCTTCCCCTCGTCGAACTCGTGGTTGCCGACCGCGTTGATGTCGAGCCCGATGAGGTTCATCGCCTCGATCGTCGGCTCGTCGTGGAACAGCGCCGAGATCAACGGCGACGCGCCGATCAGGTCGCCCGCCGACACGAAGATCGACTCGCCCGGCGCGTCGTCCTCGCGCTCAGCGATGTTGGCCGCCAGGAAGTCGGCTCGTCCCGTGCCGCCGAAGCTGCTGGAGGTGGTGGCGATGTTCCCGTGGAAGTCGTTGATCGCCAGGATCTGGAGGTCGACCTGGGTGTGCTTCTTCCACCACGATCTCAGGAGGTCCCAGAGATCGAAGTGACCGCCTCCCTTCCCACCGGCGTCTGCCGGCGACCAGGCCACCGTCAACACCAGTGCGCAGGCGAGGGCCGCTGCCCCGAACCGTACGAGCGAACTCCCGTTGGTCTTCATCGCGCTCCCCTTTCGCGTTTCCCAGCCGGCGCCGGGGAACGCCACGCTAGCGCGCTCCGACCACCTGCTCGTCCCGATGCGGGCGGATGGCACCGAGCGCGAACACGAGCGCGACGAGCGCCACCACGGCGGCGACAGCGAACACCACGTCCCAGCGCGCACCGCCGACCTGCAGGGCGCTCATCACCGCCACCCCGAGTGCGCCGCCGAGCATCTGCGCCTCGTTGCTGATCCCCGACGCCTGACCCTGCTGTTCGGTCGGCACCGAGTTGGCCACGCCGGTGAGCGCCCCCTGGAAGGACAGCACCGTCGCGGGCCCCCACACGACGAGCGCGGGGAGCAGTGCCCAGTAGGCGTCGACGTCGACGAGTGCGGCGAGCGCGACGTGCGCCGCGAGGAGCCCGGCCAACCCGACGAGCAACGGGACGCCCGACCCGACGCGGTCGATCAGCCGGCCGGCGGGCATCGACGCGACGACGCTCAGCACCACCCCGGGCATGAGCGCGAGGCCGGCCTCGATCGCGCTGTAGCCGAGCTCCTGCTGCAGGTACAGCGGCAAGAAGACGATGACGGTCGACTTGCTGAGCTGGGCGACGAACACGCCGGCGTTGTAGGCGCTGAACCGCGGGGAGCGGAAGAGCGTCACCTCGATCAGCGGGTCGACCGCCCGATGCTCCGCGCGCCAGAACGCGACGCCCGCCGCGAGGCCGAGGAGCAACACGCCGATCGTCAACGGGCTCGCCCACCCCCAGTCCTCCGCCTGCATGATCGCGAGGACGATCGCCGTCAGCGACGCCACGAGCGTGAGGAGCCCACGCACGTCGAGCGGCTGGCGCGGCGGACGCGGCGGCTCCTTCCACACGGCGACCAGGACCGCGATCACCACGGCCGCGGCGGCGACGTTGATCGAGAAGATCCAACGCCACGACAGGTACTCGGTGAACACCCCGCCGAGCAATGGGCCGAGCGCCAGCCCGCAGGTGCCCAGCATGCCGTAGATCCCGATCGCCAGGCCGCGCTGTTCGACCGGGAACACGATCATCACGAGCGCCAGAGAGAGCGGGAACACGATCGCCGCGCCCAACCCCTGCACGGTGCGAGCGACGAGCAGCATCCGCCCGTCGTCGGCGACGGCACAGGCCAACGACGCCAGGCCGAACACGAGGCCGCCCGCGACGAACACGCGGCGGTAGCCGAACAGGTCGGCGATCCGACCGCCGACGGCGACGAACGCGGCGAGCGCGAGCAGGTAGCTGTTGACGATCCAGTGCCCCTGGAGGTCGCTCATCCCGAGATCGCCCTGGATCGTGTCGAGCGCGACGCCGACCACGGTCTCGTCGAAGAGGACCATGAACAGGGTCAGGCCCATCCCCCCGAGCACCCACCACCGGCGGGTGCGGTCGTCTACGTCCAGCATCGTCCGGCCTGCAGCCTCCCCATGCGGCGCCACCTCGCCGAGGGACCGTAGCACCCCCTCCGATCGCCGCCCGCCGGCTACCCCTCGGCGACGTTGACGGTGAAGTTCTCCTCCGGGTGCACCGAGCAGAAGCCGGAGAACACCCCGGCGGTGACGAAGCGCTGCTTGAGCGTCTCGCCGGGGCCCACGAACCACGGTCCGAGGACGTGCGCGACCTTGTCCTCGTTGGCGATCAAGATCGTCTCACCGATCTTGGTGTTCATCTCCGCGGGGAGGATGTCGAGCGCCTCGCCGCGTGCGATTCGGTCGCCCGAGCCTGCCGGGATCACGAACTCGAACGTCGGCTCCTCTGCCGTGGGTGCCGCGGCGTCACCTCCACCGCACGCTCCGAGCAGGACCGAGGCCACCACGACGACGACCGCCACCGTCGCGCGGCGCAGCCCGTCGGTCATGCATCGGCCTCGGGGTCGTTGACGATCACCGCGGTGACCATGCCGAACATGCCCTCGGTGCGCTCGACGTGGGTGAGGATGTGGCAGTGGTACACCCAGGTCCCCACGGTGTCGGCTTGGAACAACACGCTGTAGCGCTCGCCGGGGGCGACGTTGATGGTGTCGGCCCAGTAGGGCTCGTCGAGCGGGATGCCGTCCTTGGCGTAGACCAGTTGCGGGAACTGGTGGAGATGCATCGGGTGCGCCGTGAGGCCCTCGTTGTAGTAGTGGATCACGCCCCAGTCGTCCAGGTCCATCACGATCGGTTCGGTGCCCGGGAAGCTCTTGCCGTTGAGCGAGAGTCCGATCGTGCCGGCGTCGTTGACCACCATCGGTTCCTCGAAGGCCGGCTCGAGGTCCTCGGGGATCTCGATCCCGGCGATCGTGCGACCGCGTGGGAGCGGGTTCTCGCCGATCTGGAAGGCGGCGAACATGCCGTTCACGACCGACGTCTGGCTGTGCAGGTGGGCGTGGTACATGCCGATCGCCGGGTCCTCTGCGACGAACTCGTAGGTGAACGTCTCGCCGGACGCGATCGGATCCTGCGTGTAGGGCGACACGCCGTCCTGATCGTTCGGGGTGTGGATGCCGTGGAAGTGGATGTCGGTGCCCATCGGGGTGAGGTTGGTGAGCTCGATCTGCACGTTGTCGCCGATGTCGAGACGGATCTGCGGTCCGGGGACCTGCCCGTTGTATGCCCACGCATCGACGATCTCGCCGGGCGAGACCTCCCACGGGATGACCTCGGCCACCAGGGTGAACTTCTTCGTGCCGTCGGCCAGGATCTCCGGCTCGAGGATCTGGTTGCCCTTGCCCTCGGTTTCGGCGGGGAAGGCGAGCATCGACTCGATCATCATCATGTCCATCTCCTCGCCCGACATGTCGCCGTGATCCATCGTGCTGTGGTCGACACCACCGTCGGACGCGGCGCCGTCCGTGACTGCGCCGTCGGTGATCACGAGCTCGGCGGTCATGCCCGACTCGGCATGGCCCGGAATGGTGCAGATGATCTCGTACGTGCCGGGCTCGAGGTCGTTCAGCAGGAGGGTGTCGACGCCCCGCGACATCAGGTTGCGGCTCGTCACACCCAGCTCGGGCACGGAGATGTTGTGTTCGATGGCGCCGGCATTGACGACGTTCAGCTCGACGTCGCCGGCGGGCGCTGTCAGCTCGCCGTCGATCCCGAACTCGGTGAGCGAGATGTCGAGTTGCGTCGAGGTGCCTCCGGCATCGGCCGACGCTCCGCCTCCGTCGTCCCGGAAGACCGCCACGGCGGCGACGGCCACCACCCCCAACATGGTGAGGACGACGAGGACCGCGATGATCGACACGACGATGCTGAAGAGCCAGCTGAGACCGCCGCCTCCGTTCGTGGGACCGGGGGGCGGTCCGGCCGCCGGGGGCTCGCTGATCGGGCGATCGTCGACAACGGTCATCGTCTCTCCTTGCTCTGGGCATGTGCGGATCGAACCCGGGCCGATGCCGGGTGACCCGATTGAACGCGATCGGCCCACCCTCGGTTAGGGCCGAAGGTCCCGACTCTCCCCGAGCCGGTCGGATCGCAACGACGGCCGGCCGGAGTGGCGGCTCGGTCGCGGGGCCGAGGGGTCCGCGGGAACCAAGATCGGCGCACCACGACCGGTCCCGGGGCTCGGAGTCGACGGTCGGGTCGTGTCGCGGCTGGTGGCGTCAGGCGTCGAAGTCGACCGTCAGTTCGCCCGTCGTCGGGTGTGACTGGCACGTCAGGACGTAGCCGCGTGCCACTTCGTCGTCGGTGAGGCCGTAGTTGACGTCCATGTCGACCGATCCGGCTCGCACGACCGCCTGGCACGTCGAGCACACCCCGCTGCGACACGAGAACGGCGCGTCGGGCCGGACTCGTTGGACGGCGTCGAGCACGCTGTCGCCCTCGAAGATGTCGAACCCGGTGGCTCGACCGTTCAGCGTGGCGCGGCCGCGCGCCACGACGACCGACGTCTCGGTGATCGACTGCGGCGCCAGCGTCGCCATCCCCTGCTGCTTGGTGGTGAAGATCTCGCGGTGGATCGACTCCGGCTTCGCGCCCGCCGCGACCAGCGCGTCGCGAGCGATGTCGGTGAGTTCGATCGGCCCGCACAGGAAGGCGTGATGGGCGTCCGCGGGGAGGACATCGGCCGCGATCAGGTCGTCGAACCGCCGACGGTCGGGACGTCCCGACAGCAGCTCGCTCCCGGTCTCCTCCCGGCTGAAGGCGAACGCGACCTGTAGACGACCGAGGTGGCGATCGCGCAGGTCCTGCACGTCGTCGATCAGCATGGCGGTGAGGGCGGTTCGGTTGAGGTAGACGAGCGACACTCGGGAGGCCGGCTCCGTCGCCAGGATCGTCGACATCATGGAGTAGATCGGCGTGATGCCCGAGCCGGCGGCGAAGAACGTGTAGCGGCGGGCGGCGGCGGCGTCGAGCTCGTGCGTGAAGTGTCCGGTCGGCTCGGTCACCTCGCCGTGGTCACCAGGGTGCAGCTCGTTCGTGGCCCAGGTCGAGAAC
>CAYGLH010000154.1:0-8441 GCA_964350535.1 uncultured Ilumatobacteraceae bacterium | reverse complement strand
CGTGCCCAGCACGGCCGCGGTGTCGTCCTCGCTGCCGTCGTCGACGACGATCAGCTCCCACCGGGCGTACGTCTGGTCGAGCACCGATCCGACGGCGCCGACCACCAGTCCGGACCGGTCGCGCGTCGGCAGCACGACGCTGATCAGGGGCTCGGCGCGCAACGGGGCGGTGGCGCCCCACAGCGAACCCTCCGCCACGGCCAGCCGCGTCCGGTGCGAGATCTGCTCGCGGGCGGCGTCGCGCTGCAACGCCTCGAGGTCGTCGCGCACCGAACGGAGGAGCCGCGCCTGGTGCTGGAGGTCGGCCTCGAAGAACGACGCGGCGTGTTCGAGGTCGGTGACGCCGCCCTGGGCCACGTCGGCCGTGCGGGCCACCCGGTCGATGCCCAGCCGACCGATCACGATCGCCTTGGCGCGGTCCATGGCGGAGGTCGCCGGAGCGGTCTCGGCCGGTGCCGGAGGCGGGACGAAGCTCCCGTTCGGCGAGTAGGGGTCGGCGCGCAGGTCCGGGATCGACGCGGCGAGCTCGGCGTGGAGCCGGGTGTGGGCGATCCGCGTCAGGCGGTCGGGCTGCAGCTCGTGCGGGACGCACGCCGTCGCCAGCGGCGACCAGATCGTCGGCATGCCGCGCTTCCACAGCGCCGTCCCCAGCACGATCGAGACGAACGCCGGCTGTTCGGACACCGGGTCCAGCTCAGCGGGGAACGCCTCCCCGGGGGCGAGGCCGCCCAGCAGCGCCGGGAGATCGAATCCGCCCGCGTCGAGCACGGCGCGTCGGTCGAGCACGGCGCCGATCGGGTGCACGCTCGCCACCTCGCGGTTGACGTCGAGCGCACCCCACGGACCGTTGTCGCGCACCTCGAGCCCCTGCAGCAGGTCCTCCAGGACCGGGCCGTGGACCCGCCCGCCCGACAGCATCCGTCCGTCGTCGGAGACCAGCTTCGGGCCGACCATCGCCACCCCGTCGCGAGCGCACAGCGCGACGAGCTGGTCGAGCTCGTCGTCGCCGTACCGCTCCATGTCGCGGTGCGCCAGCAGCACGTAGTCGGCCGTCGCCGCCGACACGCGCGCCTGCAACTCGGCGGCCGTCGTCCTCGACCCGAACACGATCGACTCGACCTCGACATCGACGGGCTCGCGCAGGATGCGCACGCTGGCGGGGTGCCCGGGTGCGTTGACCGCGTGCGCCCGTTCGCCGTGGCGGGCCAGCCATGCATCGGCGGCCAACACGACCGACTCGGCGACCTGGGGCTTCTCCTCGACGTCGAGCGCCACCGATCCGGGGATCGCCCGCCAGCGGTAGAGCATCTCGGGGATGTGACCCACCGATCGCGCCGCGTCGACGGCGCGCATGTTGAACTCGCGGTCCGTCGACGGCTCGTAGCGGGCATCGAGGCCGCCGATCTCCTCGACCACCGATCGCCGCACCGTGACGATGTGGCAGAAGTAGTTCTGGGCGAGGAAGCGCTCGGGCGAGAGGTCGGGCTTGCGATAGTCGGCGAGGACGTTGCCCTCGCCCTCGATCAGCCGTTCGTCGGTGTAGACGATGTCGTCGAGCGGGTGCTCCCGCAGATGGGCAGTGATGCGCTCCAGCGCGTGCCGTTCGAGCAGGTCGTCGTGGTCGCTGAACACGATCCACTCGTTCGTCGCCCGATCGAGGGCGTCGTTGGTGGCCGCGGCGATCCCGCCGTTGACGGGTCGCTCGTACAGGTGGATCCGGTCGTCGCGCCCAGCCGCGACGCGCGCCACCTCGACGCCGTCGCGGTTCGGCGACCCGTCGTCGACGACGACGCACTCGAGGTGCGGGTAGGTCTGCTCGCTGATCGCCTCCAGCTGATCGCGGAGGTGGTCGACCGGGCTGTTGTAGATGGGCAGGACGATCGAGAACGTCGGGCTCGGCCGCGCGGCTGAGGACATGGCGGCGAACCTATCCAGCTCCGGCCGCGGCCCGGTCCACCTCGCCGGCGAGCGGGCTCCACGGCAGCCCCGGGTAGCGGCCGCGCATGTCGACGATCGCCTCGGCGGTCGCCAGGTTGGTGAGCGCGATCATCGAGCCGTCCTGCACCCGGTACCGACCGAGGATCTCGCGCCGCAGCACGGCACGCCCGCCGCTTGCCGCCAGGCGCAGCCAGAGATCCCAGTCCTCCCAGCCGAAGACGTGGTCGTCGTCGTCCCGGTAGCCGCCGAGCCGTTCCCAGTCCGACCGCCGCCACATCGCCTGCGCGTCGATGTAGTTGGCGTCGCAGAGACGCCCGATGTCCCAGTCGATCGCGCTGCGCACGTTGCGCCGGCCGCCGAAGTCCTCGAGGATGGCGTAGGCCGCCGCAACGTCGGGGCGCTCCAGCAGCGTCGAGCGCAACCGGGCGAGGCACGTCGGATACACGAGGTTGTCGGCGTCCATCACCATGACGTGGTCGGCGCGGGCCGCGGCGAAGCCGTCGTTGCGCGCTGCCGCCAGCCCCTCGTTGGCATCCTTGGCGAGCAGCAGGAGCGGCACCTCCGGGTGGCTGTCGATGTAGGAGGCGACCACCGCCCGGCTGTCGTCGGTGGCGTGATCCTCGACGACGACGATCTCGAAATCGACACCCTCCGAGGCACTGATCGAGTCCAACGTCTCCACCACGACGCCGCCGTAGTTGTAGAGGCTGACCACGACGGTCACGTCGGGCTGGGCCCGCTCGTAGGCGGGGGTCGTCAGCCGCTGCACGTGTCGCCGGTCGCCGTGGTGCAGCAGGCAGCCCAGCGCATCGAGACGCTTCAGCGAACGGTTCTCGGCGAGCGCGAGGCGCTTCGCCTCACGCTGGATGGAGGCGTACGGCTGGAAGGGGCCGAGCCGACGGACGGGGTCGGAGAGCTCGCCGTGGTACCGCCAGCTGCCGCGACGGTGGGCGCCGCTGGTGACGTGCGCGCCGAGCCGCGGGAGCACGGTGCGCTCGATCTGCTCGAGCAGGGGAGCGATCGCGTCGGCGAGGGCCAGGTCGTCGGCCACCGCACGGCGCGCCGCGCCCGCGATCCGCGCCCGTTCGGGCTCGTCGTCGAGCAACCGGTCGATGGCCTCGGGAAGCCCGTCCGGCTCGGCCTCGACGAAGTGCTCGCCGGCGACGAGGGGCTCGTGGCCGATGGACGGCTCGGTCACGACGGCCGCCCCGTTCGCCATGGCGTCGATCATCCTGACCCACTCGAAGTAGGCGCCCGGCGCATCGTCGGCCGCGACGTCGTCGCGCTGGCGGTGCAGGTTGAGCAGCACGCGGGCCGACGCCAGGAGGGCGTACTTGTCGGCGCCGAACACGACGCCGGGGGTGTGGACACCGATCGGGCGGTCGAAGCGGAACAGCCGCAGGTCCGAGCGGCGCCGGTACAGCCGTGGCGCCAGGTCGGCGAGCAGCTCGCCGCGCCGGTCGTCGAGGCCGCCCATGAAGAGGAGGTCGATCGGGCGCTCGGCGTCGACCGCGTCGCTCGTCATCGACGGCGTCGCACCGAGCCGGAGGCGTTCGGTGGGGATGCCGTACGAGCGCAGCGCGTCGACCGCCAGCTCGTTGATGTCGAGCGTGAGCAGGCCGCGGCGGCACGCATCGGCGGCGAGGTGGAACCACGGCGTGCCGGGCTGCTCGGTGCCGACGCAGACGCTCGCCGCGGCGGCCGCCTGGAGCTGCTCGCGCGGGGCGTCGAACAGCTCGAAGAACTCGTGCGGCGCGACGACGAGGTTGACCGACCCATCCACCGTCGGGAGCTCGTCGGTGACCATCTGCGTCGAGCGGGACGCTCCCGCGGCCTCGGCGATCGAGTGCGCGATGTCGGTCATGAAGCCGTTGCCGGTCGCCGACACGAACACCTTCACGGGCGCGACGGCGGGGGCCGCCGGTGGTGGTGGTGATCCGTCCGTCACGGCAACCACGAGCGGATCGTCCGGCCGACCTTCTTGCACCCGCGACCGAGCTTGGCCACGGCGCGCCCGGCCATGCGCCGCTTGTCGGGGTGATGGCGCACGTCGTCGGCCATCTGCACCAGCAGGGACTTGCGGCTCATCGCCGCCGGAAGCCCTTCCGCCAGCTGGCGGACCTCGGCCCGACGCTGGAGCGCCTCCTCCTTGAGGGTGGCCAGCTCGCCCTCGATCTCGGCGAAACGTGCGGTGAGCGCGTCGTTCTCGGCGCGGAGCGCGTGGTTCTCGGCGATCAGAGACTCGACGTCGGGCACGGATTCGGACATCGGGCCCACGGTAGTTGGAGGGCTCCGATATAGCCTCGCCACCCATGTCGGATCGGGAGGTGTGTGATCGCGTCGCCGCGGTCGTCGTCACCCACACCGGTCCGTCGCCCGAGCTGCGCGCGTGTCTGGAGTCGCTCCACCGCACCGCTGCCATCGACGTCGTCGTCGTCGACAACGGTGCGCACGGACCACGACCGGACGACGACGACGGGCCGGGCGTCACCGTCGTGCTCCGGACCGAGAACCGCGGCTTCGGCGCAGCGGTCAACAGCGGCGTCGACCACGTGCGCGTCGCGGGGCGGTCCCCACGTCACGTGATGGTCCTCAACGACGACGTCGAGGTCCGGCCCGGATGGCTCGCGCCATTGCTCGTCGCGCTCGAGGCCGATCACCGGCTGGGTGCGGTGCAGCCGAAGCTGCTGCTCGCCGGCGCCGAACCGCCGTTGGTCAACAGCGTCGGCGTCGCTGCCGACCGCTACGGCGCGTGTGCCGACGTCGGCCACGGGGAGCCCGACGACGGCCGATTCGACGAACAACGGGCGATCGACGCGTGCACGGGCGGTGCCGTGCTGTTGCGCGACCGCTTCCTGGACGACGTCGGTGGCTTCGACGAGCGCTACTTCCTCTACTACGAAGACGTCGACCTGGCGGCGCGCGGGGCGGCGCACGGGTGGCGCTACGCCTGTGTGCCGGCGAGCATCGTCTGCCATGCCGTGTCGGCGTCGACGTCGGCGCTCGGCGCCGAGGTCGTCTACCTGCGCGAGCGGAACCGCCTCTGGACCTGTCTGCGGTACCGCGATGCGGCGACGATCGGCCGTGGTGTCTGGCTGGCGGTCCGTCGCCTCCGGCACGAGCCGCGTCGGGCACATGCACGTGCGCTCGTGTCGGCCGCGCTCGCCGCCCCTCGGTTGCTGTGGGAGCGGCTGCGCCGATGACCGCCGGCACCGCTCCGTCCGCACCCGAGCGCGCGCCGTGGATCGTCGGCGTGCTGCTCGTCGGCGCAGTCGTGCTGTGCTGGATCCTCGCCACGCCGCTGTCGGGTGGTCCCGACGAACCGGCGCATCTGGCGAGGGGAGCGGCGCTCGTGCGGGGCCAGCTCGACGGAGGGCCCACCGACGCCTCGGCGGCCCTGCGCGTCTACGAGCTGCCCGCCTGGCTCCTGTACCCCGATCCGACCTGCTTCGCGCTTCAGCCGTACAACCCGGCGAACTGTGCCACGAGCGTGCCGCGCCCGGTGGGCGACGGCCTGGTCGCCAGCAGCGCGGCCGACTACCAGGTCTGGGGTCACGTGCTCCCCGGCGTCGGGACGCTGCTCCCCGCGGAGGTGGGAGGCTGGGTCGCCCGGGTGCTCGACGCGGCGATCCCGGTCGCCGTCGTCGCCCTGGCGCTCCGAACGCTGGCACGACGGAGCCGCGTCGCGTTCGCCGCCGGGCTGCTCGCCTTGACGCCGATGGCGTGGTTCATGTTCGCCGTCGTCAACCCGTCCGGCACGGTCGTCGCCGGGGGGATCGGCCTCTGGGTCGCGTTGGGCGCGGGCGGCGTCGCCCGTTCTGCGGCACGAGAGCTCGACCTCCGTCCGTGGCTCGCAGCGGTGTCGTGGGCGATGCTCACGCTTCCTCGGCGCGACGGCCTCTTGTGGGCGGTCCTGATCCTGTCGCTCTCGGTCCTCCTGTCCGGCGTCCCGTTGCCCCGGCTGCTCGCCGCGCTCGGGCGTGGCCCCCTCGCGCTGGGCGGGGCGGCCACGCTGGCGACGTTGGCGTGGGCGGCGACGAACGACAACAGCTCCGCCCAGTTGCTGCTGGTGGTGCCGCTGATCCCGGTGGTCGTCGAGCTCGGTCGCCGTTGCTGGATGTCGGCCGCGCTGGCGTCCACCGGCCGACGGGTCGCAGCGGTCGCGTTGTCGGTGCCGGTGCTCGTCGTCGGTGCCTACCTCGTGATGGACCGGCGAGCGGGTGGATACGACGCCGACGTGATGCGACTGGTGGTCGGTCGCACCGGCCGACACCTCGACGAGGCGATCGGCGTGCTCGGCTGGCTGGACGCGCCATTGCCCACCGGGTTCCTGTACCTGTGGCTCGTCGCGCTCGGCATCCTCGCGGCGCTCGCCGTCGTCGCCGGCTCCTGGTCCAGGCTCGTCGCCGGCGGGTCGGTCGTGCTGATCGGCATCGCCGTGTCGTGGGTCCTCGAGATGGCCCAGGGCGACCCGACCGGCACGTACTGGCAGGGGCGCTACGGCCTCCCGTTCCTCGTCGGTGCCGTCGTGATCCTCGGGCACCAGCACGTCCCCCGCCCCGCCGAGCTCCGGGTCGGGGTCGCCGTGGCCGGCGTGGCGGTGCTGGTGGTCAACGCGGCGATGGTGGCGATGATGCGCCGGTGGGGGGTCGGACTCGCCGGATCGCTGTGGCCATGGGACTGGCACACCTACGACGCCCCGCTGCCACCGCTGCTGGTGATCGTCGTGCACGCCGCCGCCACCGTCGGCCTCGCCGCGTGGGGTCTCGACCTCCGCCGCGCTCGCACCTGACCGGACCACTCGGCCGGCGGACGGCGACCGCGATCAGGTGACCGGGCGGTCCTGCTTGTCCTTCTTGGCGGCCTTCTGGGCCTTCTTCCACTCGCGCACCTTGCCGAGGCTGACCTCGTCGTGCACGTCGGCGACCGAGCGTGGCACGTCGTCGCCGAACTTGCCGGCGGCCGCCTGCCATCCCTCCGGGGCCACCCCCTGGGTCTTGGCGAGGATCGCCACGAAGATCTTCGACTTCTCGTCGCCGTAGCCCGGCAGCGCCTTCAGGCGCCGGTACAGCTCCTTGCCGTCGGCGGCGTCGGTCCACAGGTTGGAGGCCTGGCCGTCGTAGTCCTCGACGAGCGCGGTGCACACGGCGTGGATCCGCTTGCCCATCGAGCCTGGGAAGCGGTGGATCGCCGGCTTCTCGCAGCACACGGCGACGAAGTCGTCGACGTCCATCGCCGCGATCTTCGCCGGGTCGAGATGACCGAGCCGCGCCTGCAGCGTCGCCGGACCCTTGAACGCCCACTCCATCGGCACCTGCTGGTCGAGCAACATGCCGAGCAACAACGCGTTGCCGTCGGTGTTGAGCAGCTCGTCGGCCGCCTCCTCGCCCGTGATGTACAACGTGCCAGCCATGCCGGTCACGCTACCCGCGCCGGAGATTGGGACCTGGCCGCCGCACCACCTGTTACATCGGGGTCTGACACCTTTGTGACAGGTTTAGACGAGGAAGGGGTCGGCGGCGTCGATGTCGATGTCGTAGCGGGCGATCGCGTCCTCGACCACCGAGGCGTCGACGGTGCCCTCGCGGCACAGACCCCACAGCGTGGCGACCACGACGTTGCCGGCGTCGATCTCGAAGTACCGGCGCAGCGCCTCGCGGGTGTCGGAGCGCCCCATCCCGTCGGTGCCGAGCGTGGTGAAGGTGCGGTCCGGCACGAAGCGCTGCACCTGATCGGGGACCGACGTCATGAAGTCGGTGACCGCCGTGATCGGGCCGGACGAGTCGGCGAGGATCTGGGCCACGCGCGGCGTGCGCTGCTCCTGGCTGGGGTGCAGGCGGTTCCAGCGCTCGGCCGACAGCGCCTCCTCGCGCAACGCCTTGTACGACGTTGCCGACCACAGCTCGGCGGCGACGTCGTAGTGCTCGGCCAGCTCGTCGACCGCCGTGCGTGCCGCGCCTTGTGCCGAACCGGAGAACAGGATCGTCGCTCGCTTCGACGGGCCCTCGGGTGCGTCGGCGAAGCGGTAGAGCCCCTCGACGATCGCCTCGGCGAGCCCGGGCGTGTCGGGCATCTCCGGCATCACGTAGTTCTCGTTGTACAGCGTGAGGTAGTAGAAGACGTCGGTCTCGTCGGGATGACCGCCGCCGTACATCCGCTCGATGCCGGCCTGCACGATGGCGCCGACCTCGTAGGCGAACGCCGGGTCGTAGGCCTGCACGGCGGGCACGGTGGACGCCAGCACCAGGCTGTGGCCGTCCTGGTGTTGGAGGCCCTCGCCGAGCAGCGTCGTGCGTCCCGCCGTCGCCCCCAGCAAGAAGCCGCGGGCGCGCATGTCGGCCGCCTGCCAGATGAGGTCGCCGACGCGCTGGAACCCGAACATCGAGTAGAAGGTGTAGAACGGGATCATCGGCACGCCGCGAGTGGCGTAGGCCGACGCGGCAGCGATGAAGCTCGACATCGAGCCGGCCTCGGTGATGCCCTCCTCGAGGATCTGGCCGTCG
>CAYGLH010000153.1:6011-8465 GCA_964350535.1 uncultured Ilumatobacteraceae bacterium | reverse complement strand
GGCCAGCTCGACGGTGAGCGCGGTGCGATGTTCTTCCAGCGGCTCGAGTTCGACGTCGCCGACGCCGACACGACCCCGGCGACCGTCGAGGACGCCATCGTCGATCTGGCGACGGAGTACGGGATGCGGGTCGATGCCCGTCGCGCCGGCGCGCCGGTGCCCACAGCGATCCTCGCGTCGCGCCAGCCGCACTGCCTGTACGACCTGCTCACCCGGTGGCGCAGTGGCGAACTGCCGATGGACCTCCGGGTCGTGGTGTCGAACCACCCCGACCACGCCGAGATCTGCGAGCACCTCGGCGTCGACTACCTCCACCTCCCGGTGACCAAGGAGACCAAGGCCGAACAGGAACGGGCGGTCCTCGCCGCGCTCGACGAGCGCGGGGTCGAGCTGATCGTGATGGCCCGCTACATGCAGATCCTCAGCGACGCGTTCGTCGCCGCCCACCCGATGCGGATCATCAACATCCACCACTCGTTCCTCCCCGCCTTCATCGGCGCCAATCCCTACCGGCAGGCGCACGAGCGCGGCGTGAAGCTGATCGGCGCCACCGCCCACTACGCCACCGCCGACCTCGACGAGGGTCCGATCATCGAGCAGGAGACGGTCCACGTCACCCATCGCGACGACGTCGCCCGGCTCACCTCGAAGGGACGCGACCTCGAGACGGTGGTGCTCGCCCGCGCCGTGCGCGCCCACCTCGAACACCGCGTCATCGTGAGCAACGGCCGCACCGTCGTCTTCGGTTGAGCAGACGCGGTGGCGCTCAGGTCTCGGCCACGCGGGATGAGCGTCGGCTGCGCCGCGTCGACGCGCCGCTCGGCTCCCAGGTGAACGTCTTCAGCGCGACGATCGCTCCGGCGACACCCCAGGCGGCGATGAACGCCAGGCTCCCCCAGTCGATGGCGGGAGCATCGACGAGCGGGTTGAAGCAGTCCTGGAAGGCTTCGGCGAACGCCTTGAGCGGGAAGATGTTCCCGACCGTCTCGACCCAACCGGGTGGGTCGGTGCCGAGCGGGATGAAGATGTTCGACACGAACGCCAGCGGCAGGATCGTGGCGTTGGCCACCGCCGAGGCCGCGCTGGCGGTCTTCACCAGCGACGCGACCACCATCCCCAGCGCGGCGAACGCTCCCACGCCCACGACGAAGGTCACGAAGGCGGCGGGCATCTTCGCCCAGTCGATGACGAGGTCGTACAGCACCCATCCCAACGTGATCATCAGCACGACGCCGATGAGTGCGACGAGGATCGCCGACACGATGAACCCGGCGATGTAGATCCACGGCGGCAGCGGCGTGCCGCGCCATCGCTTGAGCACCCCTTCGTCGCGACGCAGCGGCACCATGTTGGCGAGGTTGGTGTAGGTCGCCGACACCGCCGTGAACGCCGCGAGCCCGCCGGTGAAGAACTGCTGCACCGGCCAGCGGCCCTCCGGCGTCTCGATCATGTCTCCGCCGAACATCGCGTCGAACAGTGTGAGCATGATCAGCGGGAGGGCCAGGGTGAAGAACAGGGCGATCGGGATGCGCCAGAGCGTCAGCATCTGGTAGCGCGTCTGGCGCACCACCATCGTGACGACGCCCGGGTAGCCGCTCACGGACGATCCTCCGGTCGTGCGGCACCGCGCGCCGTGTCTACCGCCGTGTCCTCAGCCGTGTCGTCAGCCGCGAGCGCCAGGTACACATCCTCCAACGAGGCGCGCGCCACGCTCAAGGACTCGAGCTCGACCCCTGCATCGACGGCCCACCCCGTGAGCCGGTGCACGGCGGCGGTCGGCTCCTCGACGGTCGACTCGATCAGCCGACCGGCGATCCGCATCTCGCCCCCGATGAGCGGTCCGAACACCGAAGCGGCGTCGGCGAGATCGACGTGCTCGGGCAACATGAAGCTGACGATCGTGCCGCTGACGCTCTCGACGAGCGCCCCCGGCGCGTCCTCGGCGATCATCCGTCCGCGGGACAGCACGCCGACGCGATCGGCCAGGTGCTCGGCCTCGTCGAGGTAGTGCGTGGTGAGCAGCACCGTGGTCCCGCCGGCGCACAACGACTCGATCAGGTCCCACGAGCGGCGCCGCGCCGAGGGATCGAAGCCGGTGGTCGGCTCGTCGAGGAACAACAGCTCCGGCGATCCGACGATGCCGAGGGCCAGGTCGACCCGTCGCCGCTGACCGCCGGACAGCGAGCCCACCCGGTCATCGCGCTTGTCGGACAGCCCGACGAGCTCGATCACCTCGTCGGTCGGGCGCCGCGTCCGGTAGCAACTTCCGTACAGGTCGACGACCTCGCGCACGGTGAACTGCTCCTCGATGCCGCTCGTCTGCAGCACGATCCCGATGCGGTCGCGCAACTCGCGCCCGGCGGTACCGGGGTCCGTGTCGAGCACCTGCACACGGCCGGAGGTGGCCGTGCGGAAGCCCTCGAGCGTCTCGACGATGGTCGTCTTGCCCGCACC
>CAYGLH010000153.1:0-6001 GCA_964350535.1 uncultured Ilumatobacteraceae bacterium | reverse complement strand
AAGAGAATATTCATCAGCGTGGTCTTGCCGGCACCGTTCTCGCCGAGCAGGGCGTAGACCTCGCCACGACGGATCTCGAAGCTGACGCCGTCGACGGCGTGGTTGTCGCCGTAGTGCTTGCGCAGGTCATCGACCTCGACGACCGCGTCGACGCTCATCGCGGACCGCCCTGGAAGCTCGGCGAGGTGATCGGGAGGCCGGTGTCGTTGCGCAGGTGCTCGGCGGCCGGCACGAAGTACTCGAGCAGGGTGCGGGCGACATCATCGCCGTCGTCGAGGTCGGCGCAGACCGACTCGACCGCGTCGGTCATGTGCACCAGCCACCGATCGCGCTCGAGGGGCCCCACGCGGAACGGCATGTGCCGCATGCGCAGGCGCGGGTGCCCGCGCTCGTCCATGTAGGTGTGGGGGCCGCCCCAGTACTGGGCGAGGAACAACGTGAGCCGGTGGCGCGCTCCGGTGAGATCGGGTTGCTCCGGATAGAGCGGGAGGAGCACCTCGTCGGACGCCACGCCTTCGTAGAAGCGATCGACCAGCCGCTCGAAGAACGGCATCCCGCCGACGCGCTCGTACAGGCTCGGGTCATTCACCGCAGCGAACCTACTTGCTGTTCACCGCCCTGCCCCGGTGTCACCGGCCGATGTCGTGCCGGCGGGCGGTCGGGACGGGGCCCGTCAGACGGTGGCGGGGACGATCTCGTCGGCGAAGATCGCGTCCGGATCGAACTTGCGGTACTCGACGAGCTCGTCGCTGCGCACCACGAACGGGGTGCTCCCGTCGCAGAGGTCGAGCAGCAGGAAATCCTCGGTGGCGTGGAGGACGAGCACCGTGACGACGTCGTCGGCGCGGTCAGCGGCGGTCTTCACCTCGATCACGTCGCCGGCGGTCAGTTCTTGCATCAACATCGTCGTCATCTTCTGGTCTTCCTTCGATTGAGCCGTACGATTCAACCACTCGGCGGCCGCGACATTCCCGGAATTCGACGTGTCGTGCGGCACACCCGGTACCGTCCGGCCGATGAGCAGACGCCCGTCATGGATCGAACCGGCGATCGCCGACTACGTCGCCGCCCACACCGCCCAGCCCGATCTCGTGCTGACCGACCTCGCCGACGAGACCCGGCAGGCCACCGGCGGCGCGGCCGGGATGCAGATCGGCGCCGACCAGGGCGCCCTGCTCCAGTTGCTGACGGCGCTGACGGGCACGTCCCTCGCCGTGGAGATCGGTACGTTCACCGGCTACTCGTCGATCTGCATCGCCCGGGGATTGCGTCCCGACGGGCGGCTGCTGTGCTTCGACGTGAGTGAGCGCTGGACCGCGATCGCCCGCCGGGCGTGGGAGCGCGCCGGGCTCGACGACCGGATCGAGCTGACCCTCGGTCCCGCCGACGAGCACCTCGACCGGGTGCTCGGTGACCACACGGTCGACTTCGCCTTCATCGATGCCGACAAGGGCGGCTACCAGGGCTACGTCGACGCGTTGCTCCCCCGTCTGCGACCCAACGGGCTGATCTGTGTGGACAACACGCTCTGGGGTGGGACCGTGGCGACGCCACCCGCCGACGGCCTCGACGACGACGGGCGCGCCCTCGCCGCGTTCAACGAGGCGATCGTCGACGACGAACGGGTCGAGAGCTTCATCCTGCCGATCGGCGACGGGCTCACCCTGGTCCGCAAACGCTGACCCTCCGCAGCCGAGCCGGTCCTCCGGTTGCGTCGGCGCGAACTGCGTGAACACCCGGAAGGCGCCAGGTGTCGGGGGGATGAAACCCACCTGACACCGGTTCCGGACCACCGCACCTCTCCCAGCGACTAATTTACGCTCGCCGCCGCACGGCTCGCGCGCGGCGGCGCCGGCAGACACGCGGAAGGAACCGATCCATGAAGCACGGCGCACGAAGGGGACTCGCCATCGGCGGCTTGGCAGCAGCGGTGGGACTCGCAGGACTCGCCTCCACCGGGACCGCCTCGGCGGGTGGCGGCATCCACGACTGGTTGAACCAGTGGCGCAAGAACCTGCCCGACTTCACGCTCACGATCTTGCACAACAACGACGGTGAGTCCAGCCTCCTCCCGTTGGAGCTCGACGTCGATCCGTCGGTCGAGGGTGAGGAGATCGTCGAGTTCGGCGGCATCGCCCGCTTCCAGCGCAAGGTCGACACCCTGCGCTGGCGTTCCGGCCTGTTCGGGAGCTTCGACTTCGGCGAATCGTTCCGCCGCGGCCACGTGCTGCTCAACTCCGGTGACAACTTCCTCGCCGGAACCACCTTCCAGGCATCACAGGAGCCGGGGGCGCCGTTCTACGACGGTCTCGCCGTCGAGCGCCTCGGCTACGACGCCCTCGCCATCGGCAACCACGAGTTCGACTTCGGACCGGCCGAGCTCGCCCGCTTCATCGAGACGGTCGACGGCACACCGTTCGTGTCGGCCAACCTGGACGTGTCCGGAGAGCCCTCGCTGGCGCCGCTCGCCGACGACGACCGCATCGTGTCGAGCACGGTGATCCGCGAGCGCGGCGAGAAGATCGGCGTCGTCGGGCTCACCACACCGTCGTTGCCCACGATCTCGTCGCCGGGTGGCGTGGAGGTGCGCTCCGAGCTCACGTCGATCGCCCAGTCCGAGGTCGACGCCCTCACCAGGCGCGGGGTCGACAAGATCATCCTGATCTCCCACCTGCAGGGCCTCGACAGCGAGATCGAGCTCGCCGGGACGCTCCGCGACGTCGACATCATCATCGGTGGCGGCGGCGACGAGATCCTCGCCGAGCCGGGCGACGAACTGGTGCCGGGCGACGAGCAAGACATCTACGGCGACTATCCGCAGATCGCGGTGGACGCCACCGGCACGGACGTCCCGATCGTCACCACGCCGGGCAACTACCGGTACATCGGCCAGCTGCAGGTCACGTTCAACCGTGACGGCGACCTGCTCTCCTGGGACGACGGCGACTCCGGCATCCAGGTCGTGACCGATTCGGGCCCGTCCGCGGTGGGTGTCGACCGGTACCAGCTCCGCAAGGTGCAACAGCCGGTCGCCGCGTTCATCGAGGGGCTGGCCGCCACGATCATCGGCTCCTCCGCGGTCAACCTCGACTGCGATCGTCCCGACGTCCGCGGTGTGGAGTCGAACTGCGGCAACCTGATCGCCGACGGCCTGGTCTCCGCCGGCACCGAGTTCGCGCCCGACTTCGGGCTGCCCGCGCCGCAGATCGGCATCATCAACGGCGGCGGCATCCGCGGTGACGTCGACCAGGCGGCGGGACCGATCTCGCTGGCCGACACCTTCCGCATCCAGCCGTTCGGCAACTTCGTCGCCATCGCCGAGGACGTCCCCGGCGAGACCCTCCGTCAGATCATCGAGGAGGGGGCGATCCGTCTGCCCGACACCGGCGACGGCGGGTTCGTCCAGGTGTCGCGCGGCACGGTGGTCGAGATCGACACCAGCTTCCCGGCCCGGGTCGCCGACCAGGGCACGGGCGAGCAGTCCGTCCCTGGCGAGCGGGTCCGCACCCTCGTGCTCGCCGACGGCACCGTCGTCGTCGAGAACGGCGTGACCCAGGACGTGGTCGTCGACGTCGTCGGCCTCAACTTCTCACTCAACGGTGGCGACGCCTACCCGCCCGTCCCGAACACGACGATCGGCCTCAGCGACCAGCAGGCGCTGCAGCGATACATCGAAGACGTCCTGGGCGGCGTCGTCACCGCGGCCGACTACCCGGTCGGCGGCGAGGGGCGCATCACCATCGACTGAGCACGAACGTCCGACACGCGGTCGGGTCCACACGTCGTGGGCCCGGCCGCTGCGCGACGGTGGTCAGCTGAAGTCGGGGTCTTCCCAGCCGGGGAAGATGTCCGGCAGCCCGTCGGACACCTTGTCCGGATAGCTCGGGTCGCGCTTCTCGAGGAAGCTGGTGACACCCTCCCGGGCGTCCGCGCTGGCACCCCGTGACTGGATGCCACGCGAGTCGACGCGGTGGGCGTCCATCGGGTGCTCGGCGCCGAGCATCCGCCACAGCATCCGGCGGGTCAACGCCACCGAGACGGGCGCCGTGTTGTCGGCGATCTCACGGGCGATCGCGTACGCGGCGGGGAGCAGGTCGTCGGGCTCGTGGAGGCTGCGGACGAGGCCTCGCTCGAGGGCCTCCTCGGCCGGGAACACCTTGCCGGTGTAGCACCACTCGGCGGCGGCGCTGATGCCGACGAGCCGCGGCAGGAAGTACGACGAGCAGGCCTCGGGGACGATGCCGCGCCGGGCGAAGACGAAGCCGAACTTGGCATTGGTGCTGGCGAGCCGGATGTCCATCGGCAGCGTCATCGTGACACCCACCCCGACGGCCGCCCCGTTGATCGCCCCGATCACGGGCTTGGTCGACTCGAAGATGCGCAGCGTGGTCAGTCCGCCGCCGTCCCGGGGAACCCCGACCGGTGTCTGGACATCGCTGCCACCCTTGGCGAAGGTGTCGCCGCCCGACGACAGGTCGGCGCCGGCGCAGAACGCCCGCCCCGACCCGGTGACGACCACCGCCCGCACGTCGTCGTCGGCGTCGATCTCGTCGAAGGCAGCGATGATCTCGTTCATCATCGTCCCGGTGAACGCGTTCAGCTTGTCGGGCCGGTGGAGGGTCAAGGTCGCGACCCCGTCGTCGACCTCGTACAGGATCTGCTCGTAGCTCATGATCGGACCGTACCGATCGAGCGCCTCGCAATCCGTGTCGACCGGACGGAGCCCGGCGCTACACGTCGAGGAACTTGGTGGTGGCGACGCCGGCACCGATGGCGCCGGCGAGCGCGCCGATCACCAGCATGATCAGCATCACGGTCTTGTCGTACCCGTCGACGACCACGAGCGCGGCGAACCCGCTGCCCTCCGGGAACTCCTGCACGCCGTCGGTCCACTGCGTGTTCCAGGCCCACAGCCCGACACTGGCCAGGGCGCCGCCGATGATGCCGTGCAACAACCCCTCGAGCATGAACGGGATGCGGATGAACCAGTCGGTCGCGCCGACGAGCTTCATCACCTCGATCTCCCGACGTCTGGCGAAGATCGCCGTGCGGATCGTGTTCCAGATCAACAGGATCGCGGCGAACAACAGGAAGCCCGAGAGCAACAACAATCGGAACCCGAAGAAGCTCTGCAACTGTTCGATCAGACTGATCTGGTCCTCGGCGAACTTGACGTCGAACACGCTCGGGAACTGCGAGAACTCGCTCGACAGCTGCCGGAGCAGGTTGACGTCGGTGCCCTCGGTGGGCACCGCCTTGAACTGGGTCGTGATCGTGTCCTCGTCGAGCAGCTCGCGCACGCCCGGCTCGCCGGCGAGCAGCCGGTCGGCGTCCTCGAGCGAACACTGCTCGTCGCAGTACTCGAAGCTCTCGATGAACTGCTCCTGGCTCTGCAGCGCGTCGCTGACCAGCGCCAGCTGGTCGTCGGTGGCCTGCGGGCGCATGAAGACGATCATCTCCACGCCGCCCTCCCACCGGGCCAGCAGGTTGTCGAAGGCGTGCTGGCTGAGCAGCGTGAGGCCGACGCCGAGCAACGAGATGGCGGCGGTGATGATCGCCGCCGCCGTGAGTGTGGCGTTGCGCTTGAAGCTGTCGAAGGTCTCGCGGAAGGTGTAGCGGAGTCGTGAGAGCACTGGTTGCCGTCCTGATCGTCAGTCGTAGACGCCGCGCGCCTGGTCGCGGACGATGACGCCGCGGTCGAGCTGGATGACGCGCTTGCGCATCGTGTTGACGATGCGCTGGTCGTGGGTGGCCATGACCACGGTGGTGCCGGTCTTGTTGATCCGGTCGAGCAGACGCATGATGCCCTCGCCGGTTCCCGGGTCGAGGTTTCCGGTGGGCTCGTCGGCGAGCATGATCAGCGGCCGGTTGACGAAGGCCCGGGCGATGGACACTCGCTGCTGCTCACCACCGGACAGCTGGTTCGGCATCCGCTCCTCCTTGCCGGCCAGGCCGACGAGCTCGAGCACAGCGGGCACCTGCTGCTTGATCACGTGTGAGG
>CAYGLH010000152.1:3925-8466 GCA_964350535.1 uncultured Ilumatobacteraceae bacterium | reverse complement strand
CCTGGCGTGGCGTGTCGGAGGAGGCCTGCCGCGCCGCCGGCCCAGCAGGCCGCCGCCATCACCACCGCCGCCGTCGGCGCCGGACAACGTGCCGAGGACCTTCATGTCCGCTCCCGCGCAGAACGCCCGCCCGGCACCCGTGATGACGATGCCGACGACCGCCCGGTCGGCGTTCGCCCGTCGCAGGGCGTCCTCGACCTCGGTGCCCATCGTGTCCGTCCAGGCGTTCAGCGAGTCCGGACGGTTGAGGGTGATCGTGGCGACGGGGTCGTCGACCTCATAGATGATCTGCTCGTACATCGACGCTCCTTCGTGGTCCGGATCATCTTCGCAGCGGCGGTGGAGGCGGGCACATTCGAGCTCGGCGGGGATCCTCAGGCGTCACGCAGGGAGGCCCCCGAGGTCGACATCGCTGTCCGGGTACAGCGTGTGCAGGGCGTGGGCGAACCCGACCTTCACCCGGCCGTCGCGTCGCGCGCTGGTGTCGACGACGATGCCGGCATCGGACACCGGCTCGCGCCCGCCGGTCCGGAGGCGTGGCCAGAGGTCGCCGTCCTCCTCCCCGTAGAGATCTCGGAAGCGCCCGACGGCGCGGTATGCGTCAAGACGCACGCCCAGGTTGGTGGCGTGCGCATACGGGTGCCGATCACCGGATTCGATCGCCGAGCCGTAGTCGGCCCACCAGCGCGATCGCAGACTCGGTGGCGTGTCGTCGAAGAGTTTCACGATGCCCGCCACCGCGACCTCCCCGCGCCAGGCGTGCCGGAGGTGCCGAACGATCCAGTCCTCGCGCACGCGTGAGTCGGCGTCGGTGGAGAGGAGCCAGACGCGCTCGGGATGGGACCAGTCCGATGTCGTGGCATCCACGCCGAGTCGCCGCGCCGCCCCCACGCAGCAGCGTTCGATGCGCATCACGTTCGATGGGATCCCCGACCCCGCCAGCACTCCGTGGGCGGTCTGGCCGGTGGCGTCGCCGCTTCCGTCGTCGACGACGGTGACGTGGCACTGCGCGATGTGCTCGACACGGCGGATGGCGCGGCGGATCGCCCCGAGCGCCGCGGCGACGTTGTCGGCCTCGTCGCGGGCGGGCAGGACGATGGCGACCCGGTCGATCGATGTGGGTTGACGTGGTTCGGCGTTCACGCCGTTCCAATACCCAGCTTTCGTTCTCCTCGAACGCCTGACCTCGACAACTTCTGGGTATGCACCGGCATGCTCAGATCACCAACCCCTCCCGTCCATCGATCGGGGTGGGCGGATGTCGTCGCCGACGCTGCGCCGTGGTGCCCCGACGCGCGTCGAGCGCTCGTCGTGTCGCCGCATCCCGACGACGAGTCGCTCATGTTCGGAGGCCTGATCGCATCGATCATCGGCACGGGGGGTTCGGTCGACATCCTGGCCGTGACCGACGGCGAGGCCGCCTATCCACGGTCGGTCCCCGCCGACCGGCTCGCCGCTCGACGGCGAGCTGAACAGGAGTCCGCCGTCGTCGAACTCGGCGTGGCACCTCAGCAGATCGTTCGACTCGGGCTCCCCGATGGTCACGTCGCCCGGTACGAGGACGAGCTGGTCGGCGAGATCGCTGCGCTGCTCTTCGCTCGCGACATCGACCTGCTCGTCGCCCCGTGGAAGCACGACCACCACACGGATCACGAGGCGTGCGGGCGCGCCGTGGAGCGGGCGTCGGACGGCGCCGGGCGCCGGACCACCACTGCGTTCGGCCTCTTCTGGTCATTGCTGCGCGGCGACCCTCCGCCCGGGCTGACGCTCGCTGCCCTGCGGCTGGCTCCGCCCGAGTCGAGATCGAAGCGGCGCGCGATCGACCGCCACCGCAGCCAGGTCAGCACGCTCGTCGACGCCCAACCGGTGATCGGCGTCCCCGAGCTCGAGATCGCTCACGCGCGGTGCGAGCACTACCTCGTCCCCGTTCGATGAGTAGCGCAACGATGCGAGAGGCGGTGGATGAGGCGCTCCGTCGGCTCGACGTCGGCATGCCGGGCGGAGGCTCGACGGGCCGGCGCTGGCTCGCGCTCCACGACCTCGCGATGCGGCACGAGGTCGCGCTGGCGCGCCTCTGCGAGGCCCACCTCGACGCGACTGCGATCCTGGCCGAGGCCGGGCTCGCACCACGGGACGGGGTGCTGTACGGCGTGTGGGCCTCCGTTCGTCCCGGCGGCCGTGACGTGCGGCTGCTCGACGACCGGATCGACGGGACGAAGCCCTTCTGCTCCGGCATCGGCATCGTCGATCGCGCGCTGATCGATGCCGACGCCCCGGACGGTCGTCAGCTGGTCGATGCGGACGTCGCACTCGCGTGGGACGGAGGGACGACCTGGCGATCCAGGACGACGTCGTCGTCCGCCACCGTCGACTGGCACCACCCGGGCCTGCAACGGTGCAACACGGGCGAGGTCGTCCTCGACGGCGTCACCGATCTCCGGCTCGTCGGCCCACCGGGGTGGTACCTGGACCGGGTCGGGTTCTGGCACGGTGCGTGTGGCCCGGCGGCCTGCTGGGCCGGCGGCGCGGCAGGCCTCCTCCGACACGCCACGCCAGGGGACGATCCCTTCCGGTCGGCGGCGGTCGGAGAACTCGATGCGCACGCCTGGGCGATGCGTGCCGTCCTGCAGCAGGCGGGGGACGAGGCCGACCACCTGCCCGACGACGTGGCGGCGGCCCGGATGCGGGCGCGCCGCACGCGACACGCGATCCACGAGCTGGCGACCCGCGTCCTCGACCGATTCGCCCGGACGTGGGGTCCTCGTCCACTCGTCTCGACGCCCGGAGTGGCCCAGCGGGTCGCGGACGTCGAGATCTACCTCCGGCAACACCACGACATCCGAGACCTGGCCGAGCTCGGACGCGACGTCGCCGCGGACGGGGTCAGATGATGGGCGCCGCGCTGAGCCACGACCCGCAGTACTTCCACACCATCTACGCCGAGGACCGCGATCCGTGGGGGTTCGAGGTTCGGTGGTACGAGCGGCGCAAGTTCGCCCTCACGCTGGCACTCCTGCCGAAGCCGCGCTACGCGTGCGCGTTCGAGCCGGGGTGCGCCAACGGCGCGCTCACCGAGTTGCTCCAAGCCCGCTGTGATCGGGTCGTGGCCTACGAGCTCGTGCCGGAGGTGGCGATGCGCGCCAGGGAGCGCTTGGCCGCGCACTCCCACGTCGATGTACGTGCCGGAGCGATCCCGCGCGATTGGCCCGATCAGCGACTCGACCTCGTCGTGCTCTCCGAGATCGCCTACTACCTCACGACGCCAGGCCGCGACCGCGCGTTGTGGGAGCTGGAGCGCTCGCTGGAGCACGGTGGGGACGTCGTGGCGGTGCACTACACAGGGGTCACCGACTACCCGATGCGGGGCGAGGAGGTGGGGGCGTGGCTCGATGGGGTGCCGTGGCTCGACCGGCTCGTCGATCACACCGATCCGCAGTTCGTGGCCGGGGTCTGGCGGCGTCGCGTCCCGGGCGTGCCGGTCGGTATCAGTCGTGCGCAGACCGGGTAGAGGGACAGCATGACCAACACACCAATGTCGGACGACGACATCAGCCGCGGACCCACCGAGGACGACGAGAACCTCGACGCCCCGGGAGAGCACTCGCGAGACACCGGCGACGAGTGACGCCGCGCCGACCCGCTGCGGTCGGCCGACCCGTCCTCGCCGCGGCGGTCGGAGACCCCGACCACTTCCTCGGCGAGGTCTTCGGCGTCGGACCGTGGCGCGGACGGCGGGTCGGCGACGCGCCCGGTTTCGGGATTGCCGAGATCGATCGGATCGTCAGCTCCGCGGTGCGCGTGCCGGCTGTGCGGATGGTCCGCAGCGGTGAGCGCGTGCCGCCTGGCGAGTACTGCTCACCCTTGCGCATCGGGAGCGCGACCCTCACCGACGTCGCGGACGCGCGGAAGGTCCTCGACCTCTACCGACGCGGCGCGACGCTGGTGCTCCAATCGCTGCACCGCACGTGGACTCCCCTCGCCGCCTGGTGCGCGGCCCTCGAGGTCGAGCTCGGCTGGCCGGTGCAGGCCAACGCCTACCTCTCCCCGCCACGAAGCCGGGGACTCGCCCCGCACGCCGACCGCCACGATGTGCTGGCGATCCAACTGCACGGCGCCAAGACCTGGCAGGTCGACGGACTCGGCGAGGTCGACGCCCAGACCGACGACGTGCTCTACCTCCCGTCAGGCGTCACGCACAGTGCTCGGAGCACCGACGTCCCATCGCTTCATCTGACGGTCGGCATTCATCGGCCGACGGCTGCACGACGTGCACGAGCCGCAGCGGAGCTGGCGATGGAGCGCGATGGCGCGAGTTCGGTCGAGTCGGCCGGGAGCCCCGTCGCAGCGCTCCGTGCAGCGCTGCGCGACGTCGACGACGACGAGGTGACCGCACGGCTGCGGCGACCGGCGCGCATCCCTCCGACCGGGCTTCTCGCGAGGTCGATCAGCAGGCCTGAGCTCGATGGGCCAACCCGGATCCGACCGCGCGGGACCTGGTCGCTCGGCGCGGATGGCGATCGCGTCGTGCTGTCGTGGGATCA
>CAYGLH010000152.1:0-3915 GCA_964350535.1 uncultured Ilumatobacteraceae bacterium | reverse complement strand
CCCGGGCGCGTCCGGCGCTGGAACTGCTGGCCGACGCGGCGCGCCCCCTGCGGATCGGCGACTTGCCGGAGTTGGACGAGGAGGAGCAACTGCTGCTCGCTCGGCGACTGCTCGACGAGGACGCGGCGGAGATCGGCGCGCATCTCGACGAACCGTCGTAGCACTGTCCCGGCGACGAACCCGCCTCTCCCGCCCGCCACCTCCCGCCACGGTGGACGGTGGTTTGGCCGGTCTCGGACCGGGGCACGCTGGGCGTGCTGGCCCTGGACCTCGGCCACGCGATCTGCCCCGAAGATTGCCCGAGGAGCACCCTTGATCGCCAGAGCCCACGCGCCCGCCGAGTCGGACACCGATGACCTGTTCGCGCGATTTCGGTCGACGCGCGACACAGCACTGCGGAATCGTCTCGTCGAGCAGTTCCTCGACGTCGCTGATCGCTGCGCTCGCCGCTACGCCAATCGCGGTGAGCCGCTCTCCGATCTGACCCAGGTCGCACGGCTCGCGCTGGTGCATGCCGTCGAGCGCTTCGACCCGGACCGTGGCACCGGCTTCGACGCCTTCGCCGCAGCGACCGTCTCGGTGTACGCCTACGCCAAGCCGACCAGCCGCGAGCTCCGGCACCACTTCCGCGACCGCTGCTGGATGCTGTCCGTGCCACGCTCGGCCAAAGAGCTCCGCGATCGCGTCCTTCGGGCCGTCGAACAGCTCGGCCAGGAGCTCGGACGCGCTCCGTCGGCCCGCGAGATCGCCGACCTGCTCGGGATCGACGACGAGCAGGTGTCGAGGACCATCGACTCGAACCGGCACTTCCGCGCCCACTCGTGGGAGGCGCTCGGCACCGCGCGCCGGAGCGCCGCGTTGGCAGCGCATCGACGCTCGTACGAGGACGACACCCTCGACAGGATCACCGCGGCGTCGAACCTCGACTCCCTCGACGAACGACTCCGTCAGGTGGTGGTGTGGCGCTACTGGGACGAGCTGACCCAGCGTGAGATCGCTGCTCGACTCGGAATCGGCCAGGTGCAGGTGTCGCGACTCTTGGGACGTGCGCTGAGACAGATGCGCAGCGCTCACGGCCCGCGGCCCCGAGGCGATTGAGCCGTGCCGCCGATGGGTAGTCCCTGCGGCGCGGGCACGAGACACCGCACCAGGAGGACGATGACCATGCCAGGCCAGGAGCAGCCGGGACCATCCATCAAGAACAAGGAGCAGTACGAGGCGCTGCGCGACGAGGGGATGAGCAAGGAGAAGGCGGCCAGAATCGCCAACGCGTCGCACAACGAGGGCAAGAGCACCGTCGGCCGGCGTGGCGGAGAGGCCGAGAACTACGAGGACCGCACGAAGGACGAGTTGCTGGATCGAGCACGGGAACTCGACATCGACGGGCGCTCCAAGATGACCAAGGACGAGCTGATCGACGCGTTGCGCAACCACTGAACCGAGTTGCCGACACCCGCTCGATCGAGGCAGTCCGCGTGACGGATGGGCGCGGGATGCACGGCGTCGGGCCGACGTCAGCGGGCCGGGAGGGAACCACTCAGTGCTGACAGGAAGCTCGCCGACCAGTCTGTTGCGGTCCACCGTTCGACCGCCTCGGCGCGCCGGTGGGCCATGGACGCGCGGCGCTCCGGGGCGAGGAGCCGCGCCGCATGCAGTCCGTCGGCCACGCTCGATGGCGACGCACCGTCCACCACGATCGAGCCATCGCCCAGTTCGTCAACCGCACCGGCACCTCGACCGAGCACGAGGACGCCGGCGTGCGACTCGTTCACGACGCTGAACTCCTTGGCCACGAGATTCATCCCGTCACGGATCGGAGTCACGACGGCCACGTCCGCGTGCACGAGGAGGGCTGCGACCTCGCGGCGGCTGGCGGTGTCGACCCGCAGGTCCACCACCGCCGTGCCGTCGGCTCGTCGATGCTCCTCGTTGATCCGTCGCGCCAGCGCCTCGACCTCGCGGCGGACTGCTCGGTACACCGGCACCGCGCCTCGCGTCGGCTGCGCGACCTGTACGACGTGCACGTCGCCGGGGTCCCACCGACCGTCGTCGAGAAGCAACCGCACCGCCTCGAGCCGCTCGACGATCCCCTTCGTGTGGTCGAGGCGGTCGACCCCGACCACCAAGGTCCGACCGGCGCAGCGGTCGCGCTCGCGCGCTGCGAGCGCACGCACCGCGCTGTCGTTCGAGGTCGCCCGCAAGATGGCGGGGTCGACCGACACCGCGCTCGTCAGGAGGCGTGGTCGGTCGGCGCTGCCGGCACGGCGGAGCACGCGGCCGAGCCCCTCCGCGTCACTCGTCCGCTGGACCCCGACCAGGTGTGCACCGGACAACCCCTCGGCCAGCTGATCGGACCACGGCAACGCATCCAACTGCGCAGCATCGACCGGCGTGTGCACCGAGAGGCCGATGTGCAAATCAGGCCGGAGCTGCCGGAGCATCGCGGGCGCGAGGAAGAGGTGGAAGTCGTGGAACCAGATGCGGTCGCCACGGAGCGCTCGAGCGGCGACGAAGTGCGCGAACCGCTCGTTGTACGACCGGTAGGCCTCCCACCACTCTCGCCACTCGCGGCGCGGGCGGCTGAGACCCTCAGCGCCGTGGAGCGCAGGCCACAACACCTGGTTCGCGAGGCCGTCGATCGCGCGATGTGCCAGGTCGTCGCCGATGTCGACGACGCCGAGCGTGCCCCGATCCCAACGCGGCGGCGTCGCCGCAGCCCGACCCAAGCTCGCCGACGAACCGATCCAGTCGAGGGACCGACGCTGCATCAGGCTGTCCAGGGCGGTCACCAGCCCACCTGGGGCTCGCTGCCAGCCGCGGGATGCGCCCCAGCTCACCGGGAGCCGGTTGGCGACAACCCGGACGAGACCGTCTTCGGTCGTCGGGTGCACGGCCCCGCACGGGGGCGATCCGAGGCATCGCATCGTCGACGTCATCGGCGCCACCTTGCTTGCCTGTCGGGCTCATCCGGCCCGCAGCGCCGGCAAGAGGTCATCGCTCGCGAACCGGAAGAAGTCGCTGTCGGCACCGCCGATCTGGCCGATGTGGATCGTGTCGTATCCGGCCTGCTCGTACCGCCGCACGGCGTCCACGTGCACGTCGAGCTCCGGGCCGCACGAGTACTTGTCGGCGACCATCTCCGGCGTCACGATCTCCGCCGCCTGTTCGAAGTGCGCCGGCATCGGCAACTCCTGGGACGCCTCCCCGGGCAGCGAGTTCGTCCCCCACAGCGCGTGCGCACGCCGCTGGCATTCGTCGACGTCGCTTCCCCAGCACATCTTCAACCCGGCCTGGGTCGGTCCTCGACCGCCGCGTTCGGTGTAGCCCGCGACGAGATCCTCGTCAGGGCGAGTCCCCAGGTACCCATCGGCGACCGACACGGCGAGGTCGAGCGCTTTCGGCCCGAACGCCGAGACGTAGACCGGTGGCGGTTCGTCCGGCAACGTGTAGATCCGGGCGTTCTCGACGACGAAGTGCTTCCCGTGGTGACTCACGACGTCACCGCTCCACAGCTCACGCATCACCGCGATCGCCTCCTCCAACATGTCCAGGCGTACCTCGGCCGGCGGCCATCGGTCGCCCAGGATGTGTTCGTTCAGGTTCTCGCCCGTCCCGACGCCGAGCGCGAACCGATCCGGCCCGCACAACACGCTCGTCGTCGCCGCAGCCTGGGCGATCACGGCCGGGTGGATCCGGACCGTCGGACACGTCACGGCCGTGACGATCGGAAGATCGGTCGACGTGGCGATCGATCCGATCACGGACCACACGAAGGCGCTCTGTCCTTGCGTGTCGTTCCACGGGTGGTAGTGATCGGAGATCCACAGCGACTCGAAGCCTGCCTCTTGGGCCATGACGGCTTGGTCGACGAGGTCACGGGGTCCGTACTCCTCGCACATGAGAAAGTATCCGTAG
>CAYGLH010000151.1:0-8486 GCA_964350535.1 uncultured Ilumatobacteraceae bacterium | reverse complement strand
CTCGTCATCACTCGGCCGCAGGGTCGGCGATCCGGCCGATCTCGATCTCGGTCACCTCCGGCACCGGCTGGTCGTCGAGCCAGGCGCCGAGGATCGCATTGACCAGCTCGGGGGCCTCCTGCTGCACCCAGTGGGACACACCGGGCAGGAAGCGGATCGTGAGGTCGGCGACGTGCTCCTCGGTGCCGACGGTGGTCTCTTTGGAGAGCGCCACGTCGTCCTCGCCCCAGATCATGAGCGTCGGGGTGTCGATCGCGTCGTAGGGCTCGGAGCGTCGTCGGCGCGTGCCGCGCACGGCGGCGCGGTAGTAGTTCAGCATCGCCGTCATCGCGCCGTCGCGTCGGGCTGCGGCGCGGTACTCGTCGGTCACCACGGCAGGGAACCGGCTGCGGTCGACCGCCGAGCGGGTGAACGCATCGCCGACCGCCTTGGCGTCCTTGCGGGTGAGCGTCCACTCGGGGAGCTTCGGGATCTGGAAGAAGAAGATGTACCAGGACTTGCGCAGTTGACGGAACCGTCGCAACTCGCGCTCCATGCACGCCGGATGGGGCACGTTCATGATCACCAGACGTTCGAGCGGGCGGACCTTGCGGATGGCGAACATCCAGGCCTGTGCCGCACCCCAGTCGTGGCCGACGAGGGTCACCTTGCTCCGGCCCGAGAGGTCGATGAGCGCACCGAGATCGGCCAGCAGCTCCTCGATCGCGTAGTCGCCCACGGCGGGCGGCTTCGACGAACCGCGGTAGCCCCGGGTGTTCGGCGCCCACACCTCGTAGCCGGCGGCGGCCAGCATCGGGATCTGGAAGCGCCACGAGAAGGCCAGCTCGGGGAACCCGTGGACGAGCAGCGCCAGGCCCCGCTCACCTCCACGGTTGGCGACGGCGACCTCGAGGTCGACGCCGTTCACCGACATCGTCTCGTATGTGAGGGGGTCCATGGCTGAACCGTACGTGGCCGCGAGGCCCCTGCGGAACCCCGAACCGACGCCTCGGGCGAGGTCAGCTCGCGAAGGCGACGCCGATCAGTGCCCCGGCGATGAGCACCGTCACCACGCCGCTGGCGGCGACGATCCCCGGCCAGGTGCTGGGTTCGACGTCGCGCCGGACGCGCGACGGGTCGTCGGGCCGATAGGTGATCTCGACCCGGTCACCGACCGCCGGGACACCGGAGCGAGCGGCATGCTGGTCGCGGCCGCGCAGCGGTGTGCCGTCGGCGGTGGAGAACTCATACACCGGTAGTTGCACCGGGACCCCGCGCCCGTCGATCTGGGCCACGTCGTCGTCGAGGGCGACGACGACGGCGGTCACCCGGCGGCCGTCCGCGAACGGCGCCAGCATCCGGCGGGCGGCGACGCCGACCGTGATCATCACCACGCCCGAGCCGAGCACCACGCCGGCGACGGCGAGCAGGATCCAGCCGGTCGAGTCCACGATGGCGGGGCGACGCGATCAGAGCCGGCCGGCGGCCTTGGCGGCGTCCTCGGCGGCGGTGAGCTGGCCCTCCACGATCGCCAGACCGTCGATCCAGAACTGTGGGTCGGCGAGGTCGCAGCCGACGATCCTCCCGAGCTCCTCGGGCGTCTTCGAACCACCGGCGCGCAGCAGGTCGAGATACGCCGGCACGAACCCGTCGCCCTCGGCGCGGTAGCGGGCGTAGACCGATAGGGCCAGGAGCTGCCCGTAGGCGTAGGCGTACACGTAGCCCGGCGTGCCCATGAAGTGCGGGATGTAGCTCCACCAGGTGCGATACCCCTCGGTGACCTCGACCGCATCGCCGAGCATCGCCGTCTGCGACTCGGCCCACAGGTCGCCGAAGCGGTCGACGCTGAGCTCGCCGTCGGTGCGCCGGGCGGTGTGCACGGCGTGCTCGAAGCGGTTCATCGCGATCTGGCGGAACACCGTGGCGATCGAGTCCTCGAGGGTCGACGCCAGCAGCGCGAAGCGGGCGCTCGGATCGTCGAGGGTCGACAGCAGGCGGTTCGACGTGACGGTCTCGCCGAACACCGAGGCGGTCTCCGCGAGCGTCAGCGGTGTGGTCTGGTGGAAGATCCCCTGCTCGCGGGCGAGGTAGAAGTGCAGGCCGTGGCCGAGCTCGTGGGCGAGCGTCGCCACGTCGCGAGCCTTGGCGGTCCAGTTGAGGAACACGTAGGGGTGGTGGTCGGGGCTCACCGGGGCGGCGAACGCGCCCCCGCGCTTGCCGGGCCGCAGTGGCGCGTCGATCCAGCGCTCGTCGTAGAAGCGGTCGACGATCCCGGCCAGCTCGGGCGAGAACGACTCGTAGGCGTCGCGCACGATCGTGGTCGCCTCGTTCCACCCGATCTGCTCGTCGGCGTCGGCAACCGACGCCATCCGGTCGTAGTCGGCGAGCTTGTCGACGCCGAGCACCTTCGCCTTCAGCGCGTACCAGCGCTGCGGGATGTCGTACCGGCTGACGACGGCGTCGACCAGTGCCTGCACCGACTCGTCGGAGGCCTCGTTGGCGAGGTTGCGCGACGCGACCCACGACGGGAAGTGGCGCAGCCGGTCGTCGATCGACTTGTCGAGCAGCAGCGTGTTGAACACGAACGCTCGCGTGCGCAGGCCGGGGCGGAGCCCCTCGGTGACCGCCTCCGCGACCTGACGGCGCACGTCGCCGTCGTGGTGGGTGATCATCGACAGCGCTTGGTCGAGCGGTACGGTGGAGCCGCCGCCGAGCTCGCCCGGCAGGTCGCCCGGCAGGTCGACCTCGATCGCGGAGGTCAGCTCGTCGAACAGCCGCACCCATGCGCCGGCGCCGGTCTGGCTCTTCTCGGTGAGGATCGTCTCCTCCGCCTCCGACAGGAGGTGCGGGCGCATCAGGCGCATCGTGGCGAGGTGGTGGCGGCAGAAGTCGAGTCGGGGGTCGGCGAGGATCGTGTCGGCCAGCTCGTCGGGGACCGCGGCCCACTCCAGCTCGAAGAAGATCAGCTTCGTCTCGATCGCCGTGGACCGTTCTTGGCTCTTCGCCACCGCAGCGCCGCGCTCGGGCGAGGCGGTGTCGGTGCTGAAGGCGAGCATCGCGTGGTAGCCGGCCCGTGACGACAGGTCGGTGATGCGGGCGAGTGTGCGCATCGCGTCGGCGAGCTCGCCGGCGTCGAGGTCGGCGACCCGGCCGCGCAGCTCGGCGAGCTCGTCGGCGAGGGCGGCGGCCTGACCGAACAGGTCGTCGGGCGACTGCTCGGCGGGGAGGATCGAGTCGATGTCCCAGGCGACGTCGGCAGCGGTGAGGTCGCGGGTGACGGGGTCGGTTTCGACGGCGGTCATCCACCAAGTCTGCCGCGACTGCCGCCGAACGCTCGACGAGAATCCCGCCCGCGCCAAATCCGCCCAGGTGGTCCCCGCCCTCCAACTACCGTTGGCGGCCATGCCAGCGCCCGCGGACACCGACGTCTACGTCGACGTCGACCTCGAGGAGGGACTGCTGTTCTTCGTCCTCTGCAACGACGGGGCCCTCCCGGCGACGCAGGTGCGCGTGAGCTTCGACCGGAGCGTGCTCGGCACCGACGACCTCGACGTGACGACGCTGGGGATCTTCAGGTACACGGAGTTCCTGGCCCCCGGCAAGCGCATCCCGGTGTTGATCGACCGCGCCCACGCCTACTTCGCCCGCCGGCAACGGTCCCTCATCACGATGAAGATCGCATGGCGGGCCGGCACGACGGCACTCAGCTCGGTCGTCCGCCACGACATGCGGGCGTATGCCGATCTGCCCCAGGTCCGCACGCACCCGGACCGCCGACACATCTCGCCGCGCTGACTCGCGCTGAACACGAACCCATCCACGAGACAGGAGCAAACATGCCGAACCGCCGAGCGTTCGATCACATCGGCAACTACAACTTCCGCATCGAGATCGAGGGTGTCACCACGGCGGCGTTCTCGGAGTGCAGCGGCGCCGAGGTGACCGCGGAGATCGTCGAGACCCTCGACGGTGACAGCCCGATCACCCGCAAGCGGCCGGGCCGCATCCACTATTCGAACATCGTGCTGAAGCGGGGCTACACCGACAGCACCGAGCTCTGGGCGTGGACCAAGACGGTCCTCGACGGGCAGGTCGAGCGCAAGTCCGGGTCGATCATCATGCTCGACGACAGCCACCAGGAGATCGCGCGGTACAACTTCTTCGAGGCGTGGCCGGCCCGCTGGAAAGGGTTCGAGTTCAATCGCGGCGCCAACGGCGCGAGCATCGAAGAGCTCGAGATCGCGGTCGAGAAGATCGAGCGCGGCTGACGGGCGACCTCACGAGCGGTAGTCGCGGTCGGCGAGTGACACGCCGTCGCGCAATGCTTCGAGGGCGAAGCCGGCGGTACGCCGGTAGCCGTCGGTGACCTCGAGGATCTCCTCGGCGGTGAGCACGTCGTCGAGCCGGTCGAAGCCGTCGGGGGCCCGTTCCTCCACGAGCTGCATCGGGAGCTCGGGACCGAGCCCCCGGTTGGCGAGGACGATCGCCGCCGTGGCCGGTCGGCGCTCCGCTTCGTAGCGGGCCAGCGCCGCGTCGACGTCGTCCGGGTGCGCCCGCAGGCAGCCGGTGAGCACGCGGGCATCGAGGATCGCTTGGCTGGCACCGTTCGATCCGATCGGGTACATCGGGTGCGCCGCGTCGCCGAGCAGGGTGGTCCGCCCGAACGTCCACCGGTCGACGGGATCGCGGTCGACCATCGGGAAGCGGAACGTGCCGTCGGCCGAGCGGATCAGCGCCGGGACGTCGAGCCAGTCGAAGCGCCAGCCCTCGAACGGCCCGATGAAGTCGTCGAGCCGGCCGGGCTGGTTCCAGTCCTCGCGCTCGGCGAGCACGTCGTCGTCGGTGCGCAGCTCGGCGATGAAGTTGAACAGCTGGCGGCCGTCGTCGAGGTCGAGCACGGGGTAGCCGACGAACTTCTGCCGGGGGTGGCCGGCCCACACCATCGTGCGGCCGTCGAGCACCGGCGGGGCGACGGCGAGCCCGCGCCAGAGGAGGGCGCCGTTCCACTTCGGCATCCCCTCGTGCGGGTAGCGGATCGAGCGGGCCACCGAGTGGATGCCGTCGGCGGCGACGATGGCGGGGGCGGTGATGACGACGTCCCCGGCGTCTGTGGTGAAGCGGGCAGTCGCCGATCGGGCGCCGCCGGCGTCGTCGATCGCCACCAGCCGGTGGCCGAGGTGCAGACGGTCCGCACCGAGTCGTTGCACCAAGGCGTCGAGAAGGATCCGGTGCAAGGTGCCGCGGTGGATCGAGAGCTGCGGCCAGTCGTAGCCGGCGCTGCGCCCGCGCGGCTCGTCCCAGATCGGCTCGCCGCGCTTGGTGAAGTAGGCGAGCGTCGTCGGCTCGATCGACTCTGAGGCCAGGCGGTCGAGCAGCCCGAGCGCGTCGAGCTCGCGCACGGCGTGCGGGAGGAGGTTGATCCCGACACCGAGCGCCTCGAGGTCGTGGACCGCCTCGTAGACGTCGACCTCGAACCCCGCATCCGCCAGGCTGATCGCGGCGACGAGTCCCCCGATGCCGCCACCCGCGATCGCGATCGGGCCCTCGACGCCGGACGAGGCGGACATCGGCTCAGAGGACCTCGTGGACGTGGATCGCCACGCCCCGCGGCGCCCGCTCGCCCCAGGCGACCCCGAGGACCCGGTTGAGCCGGTCCCACTTCGCCGATCCCGTGCTGAGCCGGATGTGGGTGCGGAAGTAGTACTCCGACGGATCGACGGCATCGCCCGCGCCGAGGCGCTCCATCACGTCGGGTGGGGCGGCGCGGACGCCCTCGGACACCACCTCGATGGCGTCGCCGTCCTCGGTGCGCAGCGCGTAGTGGGCCCGGATCTCGAGCGTGCCGTCCGGCAGCACCAGTTGCCAGTCGACGCCACCGCGGGCGACCGTGCCACGGATCCCCGGGCCCTCGAAGGTGCCGCGGTCGAACGTGATCAGTCGGCGCTCGCCGAGCGGGAAGTGTCCGAACGACTCCGGCGGGTTGACCTCGACCCGGATCGTCATCAGCTCCCGGAGTTCCATCTGCTCCATCCGGCGAGTGTTGCACGCGCCCCGGCCCGCTGGGACCTGCGGCGACGCGGGCAATAGCGTTTCGGGGATGGCGCGACTCGAACACCGGGGGTGGGTACCGGCCGAGAGCGAGGCCCTCGTCGAGCGGATCAGCGGGTGGGTGGCCGGCACCGATCCCGATGCGATCGACGAACGGCTGCACAAGCTGGTCGACCGCAACACGGCGATCCACGACGACGAGTGTCTCAACCTCAATCCGGCGGCGAACGTGATGAACCCGCGGGCCGAGGCACTGCTGGCGCGCGGGCTCGGCTCGCGCCCGTCCCTCGGCTACCCGGGCGACAAGTACGAGATGGGGCTGGAGGCGATCGAACAGATCGAGGTGATCGCCGCCGAACTGGCGGCCGAGGTGTTCGATGCGTCGTTCGCCGAGGTGCGCGTCGGCTCGGGGGCGCTCGCCAACCTGTACACGTTCATGGCCGCGTGCGAGCCGGGCGACGCGGTGATCGTGCCCCCGGCGACCATCGGCGGGCACGTCACCCACAACACGGCGGGAGCGGCCGGGCTGTACCGGTTGGCGATCCACGAGGCCCCGATCGACCCCGAGCGCTACACGGTCGACGTCGCCGGAGTCCGCGCCCTCGCCGAGTCGGTCCGGCCGAAGCTGATCACGATCGGCTCGAGCCTCAACCTCACCCACCATCCGGTGACCGAGCTGCGCGAGGTCGCCGACGAGGTGGGTGCGACACTCATGTTCGACGCGGCACACCTCTCGGGCCTGATCGCCGGCGGCGCCTGGCCGAACCCGCTCGCCGATGGTGCGCACGTGATGACGATGAGCGCCTACAAGAGCCTCGGCGGACCACCGTCGGGAGTGCTCGTCACCTCCGACACCGCCGTCGCCGAGCGGGTCGACGCGATCGCCTTTCCCGGGCTCACCGCCAACTTCGACGTCGCCAACTCGGCGGCGCTGGCGATGACGCTGCTCGACTGGAAGGCGCACGGACGGGCCTACGCCCGCACGATGGTCGAGACGGCCCGCTCGCTGGCGGGCGAGCTGGAGGAGCGTGGCGTGCCGGTGTGGAAGGCGCCGGCGGGCGCGACCGTGTCGCACGCCTTCGCCCTCGACGCCGGGAGCGATGGCCACGCGGCGGCGCAGCGGCTGCGGCATGCCAACCTGCTGACCTCGGCGATCGGGCTCCCCCACGACGCCGGCGCCGGCGTGCGGGTCGGAACCAACGAAGCGGTGCGCCGGGGGCTGACGGTCGACGACATGCCGGAGCTGGCCGAGCTCCTCGACCGGGCGTGGCGTGCCCCGGACCCCGAGTCGGTGGCCGCCGTCGGCGCCGACGTCACCGACTTCCGCCGCCGCTTCGCCGGCGTGCACTTCGTCCGATGAGCTGCTCGCCGCGCCCGTGCCCGACCCGCCACCCCCGATTTGCGTCGGCCCCCAGCCGCCCCTACCGCCATTTTCCCGACACAAATCCAGAGGTCGATTTCCCTCCGTCCGCCCCCGCCGCCCACTGTGGAGCCGGAAGGCCCTGTGCCCCACCGAGCGTGGCCACGCTCCCACCACCCCGACGAGCACGATGAACCCAGCCCCCACCACCCGCACCCCACGCCTCGTAGCTGCGGCGCTGGCGACCGCCCTGCTCGCCGCCGCCTGCGGTGGCGGCGACGACACCGACGCCTCGAGCGAACCCACCGAGGCGCCGGCCACCACCCAACCGCCGACGACCAGCGCGGCCACCACGACCGAGGCGCCGACCACGACCCTCTCGGCGACGACCACCACCACGACCACGACGAGCGTGGCTCCCACGACGACCGAGGACCCGGCAGCGGCGCTGGCGGCGGAGGTGGAGGCGGCGTACTTGGAGGCAGTGGAGCTGCGATACGCGGCGTTGAGTGACCCAACCGACAGCGATGCCGAGACTGCAGCACTTGAGCGCTACGTCGATCCAATGCGAAGAACCGTTGAGGAATCCATCGCTGAGATGCGTTCGCTCGGCTTCGGAGCAATGCCGAACCCGACGGTGGCCTGGTCAGCATCTGTCGAAGGCCTCCCGTCGCTAGATGACACAACCGCGGTGCTTGTCTCGTGCACGATCGATCCGTGGATCGTTGTCGAGATTGGGGCTGGGCCAGCTGGCTCGGACGCTGTAGTAGACGACAACGTCTACCTCTACCGCAATCGAGTAACCCTGCACCGAACGGCTGCTGGCTGGAGGGTCGCGGAGATCGAGGAACTCGGGTTCTGGACTGGGCTTGAAGAATGTCCCGTCGAATAGCGGCCGCCTTCCTCTTAGCAGCACTGTTGACGAGCACGAGCTCTCCTATCTCGGCGGGACTGAGGAACGACTGCGCATCCAGCTCTGGCGGCGGCGCGATCGATGCTCGATGCCAGCACTCCGGGTCACGGACAGGCAGCAGACCCGCACCACGGCACGGCATCACGGTGGGGCCGGTGTGTGGGTGGGCGATCATGACGCCGGTGG
>CAYGLH010000150.1:5697-8499 GCA_964350535.1 uncultured Ilumatobacteraceae bacterium | reverse complement strand
CAGGTCGGTGACGCCGATCCCCGCAGCGTCGAGTCGGCCGGATCCCTGAGCCATCGCGGCGACCGTAGCGAGGAGCGTGCTCCGCCGATCACTCGGACGGGCGCCGGAGGCGGCGCGCCATCGCGATCAAGACCTGAGCATCGCCGTCCCGGCGACGGAACGCCCAGCCGGTGATGCGGTCGCCGAGTCGTCCACGCATCCCGACCGAGCACGTCGGGCGGCGGCCTGATCCGCACCCGCCGCACGGACCTGTCCACTAGACATCGGAGCCATGGCGTCGACCGCGCAACCGCCTCTGTCCCGCGACCGGGCGGAACTGCTCGACCGGCACGATCCGCTGGCGCACTGGCGTGCCGAGTTCGTCATCGACGACCCGGCGCTCGTGTACCTCGACGGGAACTCGCTGGGGATGACGCCGCGTCGCACCGTCGAGGCGCTGCAAGACGTCGTGACGCGACAGTGGTCCGGCGACCTCATCTCGTCGTGGTGGGACAACGGCTGGCTCGAGCTGCCGCTGACCGTCGGCGACGAGTTGGCCCCACTGATCGGCGCTCGCCCGGGCGAGGCCGCCGTCCACGACTCGACGACCGTCTGCCTCTTCCAGCTCGTCAATGCGGCGCTCGACCTGCAGCCCGGCAGGAGGGTGATCGCCGTCGACGGTCACGAGTTCCCCACCGACCGCTACGTCGCCGAGGGTGTGGCCCGCCTCCGCGGCGGCGAGGTGCGGACGGGTCTCGACGACCTCCGCGGTGTCGACGTGGTGCTGCGATCGATGGTCGACTACCGGACCGCGGAGGTGGCCGACGTGCACGCCGAGACCGAACGCGCCGCCGCGGCTGGGGCGACGACCGTGTGGGATCTGTCGCACGCCGCCGGGGTCCTGGACCTCGACGTGCACGCGCTCGGGATCGAGCTGGCGGTCGGCTGCACCTACAAGTTCCTCAACGGCGGACCGGGGTCCCCGGCGTTCACCTACGCCGACGCGGCGCTGCACGAGCGGCTCGTGCAGCCGATCTGGGGGTGGTTCGCGCAGCGCGACCAGTTCGCCATGGACCGCCCCTTCGACCCCCGCGACGGCATCGGCCGGATGATGAACGGCACCCCGGGCGTCCTCGGCCTGGTCGCCGCCCGCGAGGGGATCTCCCTCACCGTCGAGGCCGGGATCGCGGCCATCGCGGCGAAGGCACGAGACCTGACCGCGTACGGGCTCGACCTGGCCGATGAGCTCGGTCTCGATTCGCCGACACCGCGCGACCCGGCGCGCCGCGGCGGACACGTGGCGATCCGCCATGCGGACGCCGCCGACCTGCACCGGCAGCTGGACGAGCGGCGGATCGTGGTGGACAAGCGCGACCCGGACATCCTCCGACTCGGCATGTCACCGCTCACGACGCGGTTCACCGACGTCCACGACGCGATGGCCGCGATCGCCGATCTGGTCGCCGGCCGCTGAGCGCGCCATGATGGCGCGATGAGCGTCGTCAAGATCAATGCCATCGCCGTCCCCGAAGGGATGGGCCCACAGCTCGAACAGCGCTTCGCCGGCCGCGCCCGGATGGTCGAGGAGTTCGACGGGTTCGAGGACTTCCAGCTCCTGCGCCCGGTGGAGGGTGAGAGCCGCTACTTCGTCTACACCCGTTGGGCCGACGAAGCCTCGTTCCAGAACTGGGTGAACAGCCAGGAGTTCGGCAAGGGCCATGCCGCCGCCGCCAAGGACGGCGAGGCACAGCGCCCGGTGTCGAGCGGGGCCGACCTCCTCGCCTTCGAGGTCGTGGAGCACGTCACGAAGTAGCCCACGGGTCGCGCATCGCCGCGTCGGCGGGCGTCGACAGCGTTGACGGTGCGGCTACTTGCGCTCGGGCAGCGGTGCGGAGTACTCGACGCCCGAGTCGAGCCCGAACGCCGTGTGCAGCGAGCGCGCCGCCCGCTCCATGTCGGAGCCGGCGGTGACGACCGAGATGCGGATCGTCGACGTCGAGATCATCTGGATGTTGACGTCCTCGTCGGCCAGCACGCGGAACAACTTGGCGGCGATGCCGGGCGACGTTTTCATGCCGGCACCGACCAGGCTGACCTTGGCGATGTCGTTGTCGTGGGTGACGCCCGTGGCGCCGATGTCGCCGGCGACCCGCTTGACAATGTCCTCGGCGATCTTCATGTCAGCCATCGGCATCGTGAAGCTGATGTCGGTGGTGCCGTCGGTCGACGTGTTCTGCACGATCATGTCGACGTTGACGTTGGCGTCGGCGAGCGGTTCGAACAGCGCCGCAGAGATCCCCGGACGGTCGGGCACGCCGAGCACGGTGACCTTCGCCTCGGTCATGTCGGTGACGACACCGGAGATGATCGGATCTTCCATGGAGGGCTCCTCGTTGCTGACCCACGTGCCGGGCTCCCAGGTGAAAGCGGAGCGCACGTGGAGTGGGACGTCGTGGTTGCGGGCGAACTCGACGGAACGCAGCGCCAGCACCTTGGAGCCGGCGCCGGCCATCTCGAGCATCTCGTCGAAGTGGATCTTGGCGAGCTTGCGGGCCTGCGGCACGATGCGCGGATCGGCGCTGAACACGCCGGTCACGTCGGTGTAGATCTCGCAGGCATCTGCCTCCATTGCCTGGGCGAGCGCGGAGGCGGTGAGGTCGGAGGCGCCACGACCCATCGTGGTGATCTCCTTGTCGGTGCTGACGCCTTGGAAGCCGGCGATCACCGCGACCTTGCCGTCGGCGAGCGCCTCGCGCACCCGGTCGCCCTTGACCTCGAGGATCTTCGCCTTGCCGTGCACGGTGTCGGTGATGATGCCGACTT
>CAYGLH010000150.1:0-5687 GCA_964350535.1 uncultured Ilumatobacteraceae bacterium | reverse complement strand
CGCTCGCCGGTGGTGAGCAGCATGTCCCTCTCGCGTCCGGGCTTGCTGCGCGAGACCGAGTCGGCGAGCGAGATCAGGTTGTCGGTGGCCTTGCCCATGGCGGAGACGACGACGATCACGTCGTTGCCGCGCTTCTTGGTGATGGCGATGTTGTCCGCGACCGCGTGGATGCGGTCGGGGTCTGCCACCGACGTGCCGCCGTACTTCTGGACGATCAAAGCCACGTCGTCGCAACCTATCTGCAGGGCGCGCCGGCCGCGCGGGTGGATTGGGCCCGGCGGTGCGCCGTCGGGCCTATCCGCCGTTGAACTGGGTGATGGCGGCGTCGATCGACGCCTGGTCGATGCCGCAGTCGAGGCTCGCCTGGGTGACGAGCTCGACGGCCTCGGGCGCCAGCGGCGGGCCCACCAGCGTGAGCAGCTCCTCCTGCGAGATGCGTGTGAACAGCGTGGAGATCGCGCAGTTCGCGGCGTTGCCCTCGACCCCCTGGTCGGTGAGCAGGTCCCAGAGGATGCCCTGGATCGGGTCGACCGGACGCTCGGCGGGGAACCCGCCCGGGTCGATGAGCGGGCCGTCGGGCACCGTGGTCTCGCTCGGCTCCTGGCCCTCCACCGTGGTCGGCGGCGGCAGCGTCGTGGTAGTGGTCGTCGTGGTGGTCGTGGTCGGCAACGGCACCGCCTCGTAGCTGGCCTGCACGGCGTCGCCCTCGTCGGTGTCGGCGGTGGCGTACACGACCACGGCACCGGCGATGGCGAGCACCAGCCCGATGACCATCCCCACCGTCTGGCCGCCCGGGAACTTCGCTGCGAGGTGGACCGCCTCGGTCTCGGAGGCCACCCGCTCCTGGGTGCCGAGCCATCCCCGCTGGTCGACCCACACCGACAGCGGCGGCATCACGACCAACGCGGCGAGCAGCGCGATCGCCACGTTCAAGGTGACGATGACACCGAAGTCGCGGAGCAAGGGCAGGGCCGAGCCGATCAGCACGGCGAAGCCGCCGATCGTGGTGAGGGCGGACGTGAAGAACGCTCGTCCGGTGCGCGCCGCCGCCTTGTCGGTGGCCTCGCGCGGGTCGAGCCCGCGCTGTCGTTCCTCGATGTCCCGCCCGAAGATCAGCACCGAGAACTCGGCACACGTGGCGATCACGAGCGGGCCGCTGACCGTGGTGAGTGGGCTGAGGGTGATGCCGACCAGCCCGACGATCATCGACGAGAGACCGACGGCGAGGCCGACGGGGACGAGCGCCAGCAGTGCGCGCGGGAAGCTGCGTAGCCGCAGGATGAGGTAGATCGCCGCGAGGCAGAGCGCCAGGTAGGTGAGGTTGGCGCGGTTGGCCGACAGGTTGTCGAGCAGGCCGATGCCGACCGTGGCGAGACCGGCGGGCGTGGCGCGCACCGGATCCTGGCCGTCGGGCAGGTCGACGAGGAGCACGCTGTCCGGGTCGAGGTCGAGCCCCTCGATCCGGTCGTCGAGGGCCTCCTGCAGTTGGTCGACGTAGACCGCCCGCTCCTCGAGGCTCGACGGCGCCAGCCGCAGGTTGAGCTGGGTCTGGGTCGGTGGGTCGGTCGGCTCCTGCCCCAGGAGGGCGCGGGCGATGTCGGGCGGCATCGCCTCGTCGGCGGCCACGATGTCGGCGCTGGCCGGCGCGATCGGCGGATCCTCGCCGGGCACGACGTCGATGATCTTGCCCATCGTGTTGACGAGGCTCGACGTCGACACGACGACGGGGTTCCCGTCCGCGTCCTCCAGCCCTTCCGCGTCGAGCGTGAAGCCCCAGAGCAGATCGACGACGTCCTGGTCGTAGATGTTGTTCGTCTGCACGAGCACGCCGAGCGTCGAGGAGAACCCGGTCTCGCCCTCGAGTCGGTCGATGTCCTGCACGACCTGGCTGTCCTGGTCGATCCACTCGATCGGGTCGGACTCGATCTCGGCCTGGCCCTCGGTGAGCACGCCGCCGACGAACACCGCCACGGCGAGGCCGATGAGCACCGGCCCGGCCGCCGTGGGCAGCCCACCGAGCCAGACGACCACACGCTCGACCACGGACGGGCCGCGATGGGTCGTGCGGCTCGTCCACTCGCGGATGCCGAGGGCGGTCGCCGGCACGACGATGCCGATGATCACGAGCACGATCACGCCGAGCGCCAGCAGGATGCCGAAGTCGCGGATCATCGGGACCTTGGAGATCTGCAGCGCCAGGAACGCGAGCACGCCGGTGATGGTCGCCACCAGCAGGGGTGGCGCCAGGTTGGCGATGGTCTCGGAGATCGGGTGGGCGGCGCGGTCGAGCACCACCTCTTCCTCGACGCGGTTGTGGATCTGGATGGCGAAGTCGATGCCCAGACCGATGAGGATCGGGAGACCGGCGATCGTCACCAGGGACAGGTCGATGCCGATCAGGCCGAGGATCGAGAACGCCCACACCACGCCGACGAGGACGGCGAGCAGGGGCAGCAGCCGCCAGCGCACGCGGAAGATCAAGGCGAGCACCACGATCATCACCGCGAAGGCGGCGAGGCCGAGCGTGAGCATCCCGCCCTTCAGGTAGTCGTTGATCTCGGTGAGGGTGCCGGCCGAGCCGGTGACCGTGAGCTCGAATCCTTCGAACTCGACGCCCTCGAGGATCTCGATGACCTCCTCGGTGCCGGCGGTCTGCTCGTCGAGGGTGGCGTTGCCGAGCAACACGACGCCGCCGACGGCGGTCTTGAACTTGGTGCCGTCCTCGTGCTCGGGGAACGTCCCCGACAGCGACAGGCGGACCGCGCGATCGTCGGGTGCCGGTGCCTCCAGGCCGTCGTCGCCGTCGACGTAGCCGTCGTTGCCGTAGATCAGCACCTCGTTCCACCCCGCGTGCCGGGACCGCTTGGAGCCGGGCGAGGGCGAGGTTGATGTCGGCGCCGCGCTCGGCGGCGTACGCCTCGTCGCGCGTGGCCGCCGTGGTCAGGGCCGCGGTGCCGGCACCGCCGGAGAGCAGGTTGTCGGCGAACTGCAGCGACACCAGGGGCGTCACCACCGAGTACGCCTCGTCGATGCCCTGCAACTCGGTGGTGATCTGCTCGAGCGTGGCGAGGTTGTCGCCGGTGAACAGGTCCTGCACCTCGGCGTCGCCGGTGGCACTGAACAGCAGGATCACCGTCTCGCCGCCGAACGCGTCCTGGAAGATGACGTTGTCCTCGGCGATCTGCGACTCGGGGTTGAGGTAGCTGTCCTGCCCCGTGGCGAAGTCGAGGTTGGTGAGACCGATCCCGAACAGCGCGGTCAGCACGACGAGGACGAGCGTGACCACCTTCCAGTACTTGCCGAGGTCGAGTCCGAGGGCGCGCCAGAAGCGCTCCATCGGCCCTGCGTCGCCGCCACCGCCCGACGTCGGGGGCGGCGGCGGATCCTCGTGCGTGGTCATGAGCCGTACTCCCTTCCCAGGTCGGGCGCCGTCAACAGCGGCCGGTAGTCGACTCCGGCCGCCGCCGCCATCGCCGCACAGGTGCCGCCGCGGTCGACGACCACGCTCATCCAGCGGGCGTGCGCGCCATACGCCTCGATCTGCTCGACCGCCTCCATCAGCGAGGTCCCCCGCGTGGTGGTGTCCTCGGTGACGAGCACCCGGTCGCCGGGTTCGAGGGCACCGGCGATGCGCCCGGTGATGCCGCCCTGCTTCGCCTCCTTGCGGACACTGAAGCTGCGAATGTGGTGACCGCGCGTGGCAGCGACGGCGGCGACGCCGTAGGCCACCGGATCGCTGCCCATCGTGAGCCCGCCGATGGCGTCGATCTCACCGATGACGTCGTCGAAGACCTCGAGGATCGCGTCGGTGACGAGCACGATCCCGTCGGGTCGGCACGCCGTCTGCTTGGTGTCGAGGAACCAGCTGCTCGGCTCGCCGGACTTGAGGGTGAAGGACCCCTCCTTCAAGGAGTGCCGGAGCACGTGGGCGCGCAGCGGATGGCGCGCGCCGTTCAGAGATGGAAGCTCGGTCCCCTGGCCGTCGGGCATCGGTTCGACGGTAGTCGGCCGACGCGACCGACGACGTCACACGCCGGCGTCGACCTCCGCGTAGGGCGGCGCCGGGTCGTACTGGATGTAGTGCTGCACGGTGCGGGCGTGGTCGGGCGACACCAGGTGCCCGATGATCCACAGCGCCATGTCGATCCCGGCCGACACACCCTGGCTCGTGGCGTACTTGCCGTGCACCACCCACCGCTGGTCGCGTCGCACCGTCGCGCCGGCGGCCTCGAGGGCGTCCTCGAACCCCCAGTGCGTCGCCAGCGGGACGCCGTCGACGATGCCGGCACGGTGCAGGAGGTAGGAGCCGGTGCACACGCTGGTGGTCATCTCGGTCTTCTTGTCGGTGCGGGCGATCCACCCGAGGAGGTCGGCGTTGTCGCCCTCGCGGCGCGTCCCGAACCCGCCGGGCACGAGCAACACGTCGAGGGTCGGGGCGTCGTCGAGGGTGTGGTCGGGCAGCATCCGCAGGCCCTTGTTGCAGCGGATCGGATCGGTCGACTGCGCGATCGTGACCACCTCGTCCTTCGGTTCGACGTGCTCGGCCTCGCGAACCATCGCGGAAGCGGTGAACACCTCCCAGGGCCCGACGACGTCGAGCTCCTCGCAGTCGTCGAAGAGGAGGATTCCGTAGCTGGTCATGATGCATTCCTTTCGGTGAGCGTGAAGCGTTGGCGGTAGGCGCCGGGGGTGACGCCGATCTGGCGGAGGAAGGCGCGGCGGAACGTCTCGGCGCTGCCGAAGCCACAGCGGCTGGAGATCGCCGCCATCCCTTCGTCGCCGTGCTCGAGGAAGCGGCGGGCGGCGTCGACCCTGACGCGTTCGACGTAGCGGCCGGGGGGACAGCCGACGTCGGCGGCGAACGTGCGGGTGAAGTGCCGCTCGCTCATCCCCGCCCGGGCGGCGAGGTGGCGCACCGACAGGTCCGCTGCGGGATCCTCGTGGATCATCGACTGGGCGCGACGGATCCCGTCGTGGTCGGTCGCTTCGGTCCACACCGGCGCCGCGAACTGCGACTGCCCGCCCGGTCGACGTAGGAAGAGCACGAGGTGGCGGGCGATCGTCTGGGCCGCCTCGGGTCCGACGTCGCGCTCCACCAAGGCGAGCGCGAGGTCGATCCCCGCGGTCACGCCCGCCGAGGTCCAGACGTTCCCGTCGCAGACGTAGATCGGCTCCGCCTCGACCTCGACGTCGGGGTGGCGGCGGCGGAGGGTCTCGACGCGCCGCCAATGGGTGGTGACCCGTCGCCCGCCGAGGACGCCGGCGGCCGCCAGCAGCAGCGCCCCGCTGCACACCGAGACGACCCGCTGCGCGTTCGCCGCGCGGCCCGCCACCCAGTCCCGGATCGCCGGGTCGTCGCACATCGCGTCGACACCGTCACCACCGGGGACGACGAGGGTGTGGGGATGCTCGGTGCAGGTCGCGAGCGTGGTGGAGGGCGCGATCGCCAGCCCGCTCTCACCGACGACGGGGTCGGTGGTCGACCCGACCAGCTCGATCTCGTACGGCGCTGGGCGGTCCGTCCCATCCGCCGCGCGGTACCGGTTGGCCCCGACCAGCACCTCGTGCGGTCCGACCACGTCGAGCGGTTGGACACCGGGGTAGAGCAGCACCTGGACGAGCACGGTCCCCACGATGAACCATCCGGGGCGATGGCGTCAACGACAAATGACCCTCGGATCAGGCCA
>CAYGLH010000149.1:0-8534 GCA_964350535.1 uncultured Ilumatobacteraceae bacterium | reverse complement strand
GCTGCGTCGCGCCGTCACCTCGGAGCCGGGCGTCACGTGGCGCGGCGGCGTCGGCGTGCGCGGCCTGGTCGCCGACGGCACCGACGTGCGCGGCCTCGAGCTCGACGACGGCACGACGGTCGACACCGATCTGGTGGTCGTGGGCGGGGGCCGCAACTCGCCCGTGATGGACTGGATCGCCGAGCTCGGCGGCCCACTCCAGCCGACCGAGGAGGAGAGCGAGGCAGGGATCGTCTACCTGTCCCGCTTCTACCGGTTGCGCGACGGCAAGGAGCTGCCGCTGCTCACCAAGCAGGGCGCCGGCGGCGACCTCGGCTACATCGCCTTCGCCGGGTTCTACGGCGACAACGGCACGTTCTCGATCACGTTCGGCGTGCCGACCGGCGACCGCGAGCTGATGTCCGCGATGCGCGACGAAGACGCCTGGGAAGCGGCGATCCGCACACTCCCGCCGCTCGAGCCGTGGACGGCCGACGGCCTCGCCGACCCGATCACCGGCGTCGAGTCGATGGCCCGGTTGCGCAACCGCATCCGCCGCTTCGTCATCGACGGCACCCCGGTGGCGACGGGTCTCGCGGTGATCGGCGACGCGGCGATGTCGACCAACCCGTGGTACGGCAAGGGCTGCTCCACGGCGGGCATCGCCGCCGAGGCACTGTCGGCTGCGCTCGCGGAGCACGGCCGCGACCGCGCGGCCGTGGCGCTGGCGATGGACGAGGCGCTGCGCACCGACCTCGAACCGCACTACACGGTGGCCTGCATCCAGGACGCCGACCGGATGAAGCTGCACGGCGCGATGCACGACGGCACCGAGCCCGACGCGATGGCCTCGGCGACCCGCGAGTGGGTGCTCAACGGCCTGCTCCCGGCGACGCGCACCGACCCCGACGTGTTCCGGCGGTTCTTCCGGTCGTTCAACATGCTCGACGCCCCCGATGCGTTGATGACCGACCCGGTCGTGCTCGAGGCCGCCGGCGTGGCGTTCGCCGCCAAGGACGAGCGCCCGCCGCTCCCGAAGGCCGGCCCACCCCGCGACGAGTTCCTCGCCGCCATGGCAGCCACCACCCCCTGAACCTGTCACAAAGGTGTCAGACCCCGATGTGACAGGTTGTCCGCGGGTCAGGCGTCGTCCGCCCGGCGCAGCGCGACCTCGAGGCCGTCGAGGAGGAGCTCGAGTCCGAAGTCGAACTCGGCGGCGAACGAGTAGCCGGGTTGCATCACGTGCTCCGCAGTGAACTCGGCGAGGTGCGGGTAGTCCGTCGCGAACTCGACCATGAGGTCGCCGGCGAGGTCGAGCAACTCGTCGCTGCTGCCGCCGCCGGGCAACGCTGACTCCTGGAGCGCGAAGCCATAGATGTAGGCGTCGAGCACGGCGTAGGCGTGCGCCGTCATCGCGAGCGAGAACCCGTTCTGTCGGAGGCAGGCGAGCATCGCGTCGTGATGGCCGAGGTTGGCGGGACCGGGCGACGTGCGTGCGTCGAGCATCCCCGCGGCCCATGGATGGCGGACGAGCGCCGCACGTGCGGAGTGGGCGCGCACGGTCATCGCCTCACGCCACGGGGTGTCGGGCGAGGGCAGCTCGATCTCGGCGAAGACCGCGTCGACCATCCCATCGAGGATGTCGTCCTTGTTGGCGACATGGTGGTACAGCGACATCGGCTGAACGCCCAGGTGCGCGGCCAGCTTGCGCAGCGTGAGCGGGGAGACACCGACGTCGTCGGCGAGCTCGACCGCGCCGGCGATGACGGCATCGCGGGAGAGCGCTGGACGGGACTGGCTGCGGCGTGGCATGCGGCGATCTTTCTTCGGGGTTGACTCGACGTACTTAGTACGGTTAGATGGTGAGCAGCAACCTTACTTAGTACGAAACGAGCGTGCAATGATCACTCCCATCACCGAGCCGACCGAACCCGCCACCCAGCCGCTCCCCGACGCGATGCGCGCCGTCGTCCAACACGAGTACGGCTCGCCCTCCGGGCTGCACTCGGCGGTCCTCCCGCGCCCGACGATCGCCGACGACGAGGTCCTCGTGCAGGTCGGCGCAGCCGGGGTCGACCGTGGTGTGTGGCACCTGGTCACCGGCACGCCCTTCGCCGTGCGCGCCGCCGGCTACGGGATCCGACGCCCCAAGCAGCCGGTCCCCGGGATGGACGTCTCCGGCACCGTCGTCGAGGTGGGCAGCGACGTCGAGGGGTTCGCCGTCGGCGACGAGGTGTACGGCGTGGGGGTCGGCACCTACGCCGAGTTCGCCCGGGCGAAGGCGTCGAAGCTGGCGCTCCGGCCCGCCGAGCTCAGCGTCGAGCAGGCCGCGGCGCTCCCGATCTCGGGGTCGACCGCGAGCCAAGCACTGTTCGACATCGGTCGCGCCGAGGCCGGTCAGCGGGTGCTCGTGCTGGGCGCCTCGGGCGGCGTCGGCAGCTTCGTGGTGCAGCTCGCCGCCGCCCGCGGGCTGCACGTCACCGGCGTCGCCAGCGCCGCCAAGCGCGACCACGTGCTGGGTCTCGGCGCCGAGGTCGCGCTCGACTACGCCACCGACGACTTCAGCGACGAGGCACCGTTCGACCTGATCGTCGACATCGGCGGACGCAACCGCCTGTCGAAGCTGCGGCGAGCGCTGACCAAGCGCGGCACCCTGGTGGTCGTGGGCGGCGAGAACGGCGGCCGGATCACCGGAGGCGTCGGTCGGCAGCTGCGGGCGGTGCTGCTGTCCCCGTTCGTCTCGCAGCGCCTCACCACGTTCATCGCCAAGGAGGGCGCCGACCACTGGGCGTCCCTACGCCAGCTCGTCGCCGAGGGCGGCGTCGTCGCGCCGATCGACCGGACCTACCCGCTCGACGAGGCGGGTACGGCGCTGGTCGACCTCGAGCAGGGTCGCCTGCGCGGCAAGGCCGTCATCACCGTCGGCCCCTGACCTCGCCGGCACAGCCGCGCCGTTTGCGGGTCGGATCCCGGCCCAACCAACCGGGATCGCGCCCGCAAACCCGAGCGGTCCGCCTCCCTACGCCGCGGCCTCGGTCGCGGTGCGAGCACGGATCGGGTCGACCACCAGGCTCTCCCACAGGGCGGTGTCCCATCGACGGCCGCTGGCGACGAGCGAGCGGTTGACAGCACCCATCGACACGAGGTGCCGATCGAGGACGTCGCGTCTGGTGCGCAGCATCTGGCGCAGCTGTCGCGGCTCCAGCTCGGGGTGGAACTGGATGCCGCGGATCGCGACGCCGGCGTCGAACGCCTGCACGGGCGTGCGCTCCGACTCGAGCAGCACGCGGCAGCCCGCCTGCTCCAACCGCTCACGATCGATGCGGTGGAAGTGGAACGAGGAGACCGTCCCCGCCACGCGGTCGGGCCCTCCGTCGGTCGCCGGGTCGATGTCGCTGACCTCGACGAGCCCGGCCTGGAGCCCGCCCGGGTGGACGCCGACGGCGGCCGGACCGGCGAGCTCGGTGGCGAGGAGCTGTGCCCCGAAGCAGATGCCGGTGAGTGCCACATCGCCGCGCATCGCCGCGTCGAGCAGCGGGCGCAGCGACGAACGGGTTCGTGCGAGCCAGTCGACGTCCGCGCCGACCGGGGTGTTCCCGCCGCTGATCACGTGCGACGGCGCCGCGAGTTCGGCGGCGGTCGGCGCCCGGCGCGGCAGCGGTACGACCTCGACGCGGAACCCCTCGGCGCGCAGGCGGGTCGCGAGTGGGGCGCCGTAGCCGAGCGCGTCGTCGACGGATCCGTCCGCCTCCCACACGACCACGTCGGGAGTGGCCCCGGAGCAGCTCGACGTCGTCATGGCGGGCATCGTGGCGCCGTCGCGTTACGGGTCCTGCCGCGTTCTGTGAACAGCTCGTGTCCGCCGGGCCACACACCGGCTCGCCCCCGTGCCGGCCACCGTTCCATACTCTCTCCATGTCGTCCGTGATCGAGGTCCGCAGCGATCCCGAAGGCGTCGACGCCCTCTGGCTGACGGCGGTGCTCCGCGACAGCGGAGTGGCGGGCGACGCCACCGTCACCGACGTGCGCGTCGGCGACTACATCGGCACCGGCCAGATGGGCCGCAACGTCCGGTTCCACCTGTCGTGGGACGATCCGACCGACCGACCCGCCACCCTGGTCGGCAAGTTCCCCACGTTGGACGTGATGACGCGCATGACCGGGTTCGGGAACGGGTCCTACCGCAAGGAGTTCGTGTTCTACGACGATCTGCAGTCGACGGTCGAGGTCCGCGCCCCCCAGCCGTACGCCACGGTGTGGGACGACGCCGTGCCCGACTTCGTGCTGCTGATGGAGGACCTGTCCGGCTCGGAGCAAGGCGACCAGCTCGCCGGCCTGACCGTCGACCAGGCCGCGCTGGCGGTCGAACAGGCCGTGAAGCTGCACGCGCCCCGCTGGGGCGACGACAGCCTCATGCAGTCGCTCGGCCAGACCACCGACGACGCGGTGCAGCTGCTCACGATGGTCTATGCCGGCACCAAGGTCGGGACGCTCGACCGGCTCGGCGCCAACCTCGACGACGAGGTGATCCGCCTGGTCGACGACCTCGAGCCCCTCATCGGACGCTGGGCCGCCGGGCGCAGCGACACCACCCGCACGCTCGTGCACATGGACTTCCGGCCCGACAACTTCCTCTTCGCGGCGACGCCCGACGCGCCGCCGATGGTCGTCGTCGACTGGCAGACGATGGCCTACGGCGCCGGCACCAACGACGTCGCCTACGCGATCGGCGGCGGGTTCGAGCCCGCCGAGCGAGCCGCCGTGGAGCGTGAGCTCGTCGAGGACTACAGCGCCCGCCTCGCAGCTGCGGGCGTGGACTACCCGGTCGAGCGCTGCTGGCGCGACTACTGCGAGAGCAGCGTGTGGGGCGTGGTGATGAGCATCATCGCCACGATGCTCGCCGAGGAGACCGAACGCGGCAACGAGATGCTGACCACGATGCTCCGCCGTCACGCCCGGCACGCCCTCGACCTCGACGCGCTGAACCTGTTGCGACAGGACGACCGATGACCGCCGCCGTGCACACCGGACCGGAGGACGACCGATGACCGCCACCGTGGAGGACGCCAGGTCGACCTCGGAGACTCCCCTCCTGCTCCCGGAGGACCCGCCGCGCCTCGGACCGATCAGCCGACGGCTGCTGCTGCGCCTCGCCCTCGGTCTGCTCGCGGTCGAGATCCTCGGCACCGTCCTGATCATCGCCGTCGACGGGGCGGCGGCGACCGCCGCCGGCGTCTCGCTCGTCTTCCCGGGCGCCGGGTTCCTGTACGTGGCGTGGCCGGTCCTCACGATCGTCACCGCGGCACTCCTGGTGGTCGCGCTCGTGTTGTGGTGGGGGGCGAGCGCCCACCTGGCGATCCCGCTCGTGTGGGGCGCCAGCGCGCTCGGCGCGGCGTTGCTGGCCGACGGCCCGCGGCTGCTCGTCGACGCCGGCACCACGTGGGGGTGGGCGATCCCGCTCGCCTACCTCGCGGCGTTCGCCGCCGTGGCCGTCGCCGTCGTCCGCTTCGAGCGGGCGTATCGCGCCAAGCGGGCGCGGATCCCCGAGCTCAACGAGTACCTCGCCGGTGCCCAGCCCCCGACGTCCCACCCCGGTGCACGCGAACCGGACGCGATGGACGTCGAACTGCTGCGCTGGTGCTACTCCTTCGCCCACCAGCCCGACGACGAGGTGGTCGGGCTGGACTACGGCGAGCAGTTCCACAGCGGCACGCAGCTGCGCTACCAACTCAACACGCTCGGCTGGGCACTCGGCGTCTACGCCGCCAACTTCGTGCCCAACGCGATCCCCCAGGTCGAGGCCGCACTGGCGAAGGTCGTCGAGAAGCACACCGACCTGCGCGTCTGGAGTTACTGGCGCACCCTGAACATGTTGGGCAACTTCGACGCCAACCCCGATCCGATCGCACGCGACAACATCATGTTCTCGGCGTTCTTGGGCGACGTGTTGAACATCTACGAAGCGGCCACCGGATCGGACCGGTTCGATCAGCCGGGATCGCTCACGTTCGTGTGGAAGGACGGCCGCACCTTCGAGTACGACCATCACCGCATCGCCGAGGCCGTCGAGCGGAACTATCAACGCAGCAGGCTCGGATTCTTCCCGTGCGAACCCGGCTGGTCGTTCACCGTGTGCAACGTGATGGGCGCCCAGTCGCTGTTCGGGCACGACCGGCTCCACGGCACCGATGCCTGGTCCCGCGTCGGGCCGCGCTGGGTGCAGACACTCGACGAGGAGTACTCCACGCCGGACGGCAGCTACGCCCACATCAAGTCCAACCTCGTCGGGTTGGCGTGGGACACCGGCGAGGTTCCCGGCGGGCACTACCTGGCGGCGGGCTCCAATCGGTTCGCCGACATCCTCCCCGATCACGCCCGACGGGCGAGCGCGCTCGAGCGACGGCGGGCGGCGAAGCTGCACGGACTGGCAGCGATGGTGTCCGACGGCCACCTGGAGCTGGAGCTGCCCGAAACGCTGGAACGCAGCCGGGCGATCTCCAGCGCGCTGCCCGCCTGGAACGGGGTCATCGGCGGCGCCCGGATGATCGGCGAACCCGAGCTCGCCCTGGCGGCGTTGGACGCGTCGGCGCGCCAGTGCGGCACGGGAGAACGCTGGCCCGGGCGCCCGTTGACGTCGGGGATGCAGGGCTTCGGCGGCCACATGATCGTGCGGTGGAGCACGCCGCTGTCCACCGCCGACCTCAACGTGCGCGGCTACGAGCCGCCGAAGGGTCCGGTGCTCACCGACGCTCCGTGGGACGACGTGCTCGTGACCGAGGCGCGCTCGCCCGACGGCGACTCGCTCCGGCTGCGAGTCGAACCGTGGGAGGCCCCGGTCGAACAGGCTCGCCTGGTGTTCGGACAGCTCGTGCCCGAGACGGAGTACCTGATCGACGGCCTCGGCGGCACCGGCGCCGCGACCTCGGTGCGCGCCAACGGCGACGGGAACGCCTCCTGCACCGTCTCGGTGACCGAGCCGATGGCGCTCGTCGTCCGACCTGCGGGAGGCCCCGCATGATCATCAACTGCAACGACCTCTGGACGCGCTTGGTCAGCGCGATCTTCAAGGTCCGCCGCAAGCCGATGATCACCACGACGCCACCGCCGGCGCCGCGCCCGAAGGCCCGCTCGACCGGGTGAAGGAACTGCGACGCCGACGCTGGATCGTCGGTGTCGGTGCGGCACTGCTCGTCGTCGCCCTGCTCCTCGTCGGCGGGCACACCGGCCAGCACGTCGCGCGCAGCCTGATCGTTCCCGGCGCCGGCCTCTACGGCGAGCGCCCGCTCGCTGGCGCCGGGCTGACCGTGGCTGCCGTGCTGTCCACGATCGCATGGCTCCGGTGGGGTACGGACTGGATCCTCGCCGCCGTGGTCGTGGTCTCCGTCGCGCTGACCGCGCTGCTCGGGGACGCCCATGAGGGGCCGAGTGCGTCGCTCGCCCAGGTCCGGGCGGCACACGAGTTCCCGCTGGTCGTGCTCGTGCTGGCGGCGCTGGGCTGGCTGCGGAGCACGGTGCGACGCGTCCCCGGTGCCGGACGACTCCGACGCCGGCGATCCCCGTCCCTCGACGGACCGACCGATGTCGCGGGGTTGGCACCGGTCGATCGTTGCCGCGCCGCGTCGATCCTCGCGCTCGCGGGCCCCTGGCCCGCCGACGCGGCAGGGCGCGTCGTCCTGGCGATCGACGCCGACGACGTGCGCGCCCGCTGCCGTCGCGTCGGCCTGATCGCCCGCTTGCGTCGCGGTGGCGATCCGTTCCGCGTCGACCACGCCCACGCCCGCGCCGCACTCGCGCAGTGGGGCCGGCTCGACACCGACGCCCTCGCCCGGTTCGCCGCCGATGCCGAGCGGGGTTGGACCGGCAGCGTGCCGAGCGAGCCCGGCTGGGTGCGCCTGCTCGACGGGACGCTGGCGTCGATCGCGCTGCGCGAGGCGGCTCCGGATGACGTGCGGCGCTGGCGGGCGATGCTCGAGGGTCCGATGCGGCTCGGACGTCGCCATCGGCCGGCGTGGGTGTGGACCCCGCTCGGCCTCGCCGCCGGACGCCCCGACGACTGGGAACACGCCGCCGCCACCGCGCTGGCCCGCGCCCAGGGCTGGGTCGGCGACGACGACTGGGAGGTGCTCCGGCCCCGGGCGCTGGGTGCGGCCGCCCGCGGGACCGGCATCCCCGCCGACGAGCGGCTCATCGCCGCCGGACGCGTGTGGACCGTGCTCGCCGGCGACGATGCCGCGGCCCGTCTGCTCGCCCGCCCGACCCTCCGCCACGACCCCCTCGCCGCCGCACTCGACGCCTACGCCACCCACCTCCGCCACCACCCCATCCCCCCACCCCACCGATGAGCCAACCCCCGATGAGCGAAGTTCCAGGATGGCGGAACCCCACTCATCGCAGCACCGGCTCGGCGGCGAACTGGCGGCACCGATGAGCGAAGTTCCGGGATGGCGGAGGCCCGCTCATCGCAGCAGGAGCCGCCGGCGCCGATGAGCGAAGTTCCAGGATGGCGGAGGCCCGCTCATCGCAGCACCGGCTCGGCGGCGAACTGGCGGCGCCGA
>CAYGLH010000148.1:2199-8541 GCA_964350535.1 uncultured Ilumatobacteraceae bacterium | reverse complement strand
GGTGCACGATCGGCCTTGCTCGGCAACCGAGCGCGGCCCGGGCGCTGCCGTGGGCGGCCCCGCACGCGGCGTGTCACGTGGCCTGCATGGCTGGCGCGCTCGCGGTCGCCGACGCGCTGGCGTCTGGCGACCCGTCGATCTGGTGGCGCGCGGTGGCGTTGGTGGTCGCCGGCGGCGTCGTCGCGCCGGTCGTGGTCGGGCTGTACTTCGTTGCCGTCGGCACGATCGCCGGGGTCAACGACAACGAGGCCTTTGCCGCGATCCGCGTCCGCGACCACAAGAACTTCCTGCGCTTCCACGTCGATGCCGGCGGCGCGCTGCAGATGTACGCGGTCGGCATCGACGGCGTCCCACCGACCTCCGCCTGGCGGGTCCGGCACGAAGGTCCGCCGGACGCCCCGTGGTTCGAGACGGACGAGCCGCCGCAGATCCGTGTGCTCGACGGACCCGTCGAGCTGGGGACGACCCGGGCGACGTCCGCTCCATGACGGCGACGTCCTGCCAGAATCCCCCGACGGCGCGGGTCTGTGCTGAGATGCAGGTGTGACTGCGACCGTCGACCGGTGCCCGGATGCCCTTGGCGAGCTCCACCGTGTGCTCGACGAGTGCGGGGCCGTCGTCGTGGCGTGCAGCGGCGGGATCGACAGCTTGCTGCTGGCGACCGTCGCCCACCGCCGGGATCCGGGCCGCACCCTCGTCGGACACACGGTGACCCCGGCCGTGCCGGGCGACGGGACCGCTCGGGTGCTCGCCCATGGCCGGCGCGAGGGGTGGCGGGTCGAGCTGGTGCGCTCGGCGGAGTTCGACGACGAGCGCTAACTCGCCAACCCGACCGATCGCTGCTACTTCTGCAAGACGAACCTCTACGACGCCCTCGACGAGCTCCGCCACGCGGTGCGCGACGACGGCGTCACGGTCGTCAGTGGGGCCAACACCGACGACCTCGGCGAGTACCGGCCCGGGCTGGTCGCAGCTGCCGAGCACGGCGTCCGGCACCCCTTCGTCGAGTCCGGCATGGGCAAGGCCGACATCCGCGCGCTGGCCCGTTCGCTGGGGATGGACGACGCCGATCTCCCGGCCTCGCCGTGTCTCGCCAGCCGGCTCTACACCGGCACCCGGGTGACCGCCGCCCGGCTCCATGCGGTGGAGGTGGGAGAGGCGCTGCTGCGCGACCACGGGTTCCGCGTCGCCCGTTGCCGGGTCCGCGACGATGCGGTGCTCGTCGAGGTTCCCGACGAAGATCGCGACCGCGTCAGCCGGACGCTGCTCGACGACGTGTGCCGTGCGATGCGCGCTGCCGAGCCGTCGATCGGGGCCGTGACGCTCGACCCGCAGCCGTACCGGCCGGGGCGCGCCGTCCTCGGCATCGGCTGAACCTGTCGCGTCGGGGTCTGACACCTTTGTGACAGGTGGGGTGGCGGGCGAGAATGGGGAGGTGACGACGAGAGATCTGTTCGACGACGACCACGAGGCGTTCCGCGAGTCCTTCCGGTCGTGGGTGGCCAAGGAGGTCACGCCGCACTACCTCGAGTGGGAGGAGGCCGGGCTCGCACCACGGGAGATGTTCACCTCCGCCGGCGAGTACGGGTTCGTCGGCATGCAGATCCCCGAGGAGTACGGCGGCGGCGGCACCTCCGACTTCCGCTTCAACCTGGTGATCGGTGAGGAGTTCGCGGCGGCCGGCATCGGTGGCGCCGGCCTCGGCGTGACCTTGCACAACGACATCACCACGCCGTACTTCACCGACATCTGCAATGACGAGCAGAAGGCGCGGTGGCTCCCCGGGATCGCCTCGGGCGAGTTGATCACGGCCGTAGCGATGACCGAGCCGGGCACGGGGTCCGACCTCGCCGGGATGGTCACGACGGCGATCCGTGACGGCGACGAGTACGTGCTCAACGGATCGAAGACCTTCATCACGAACGGCATCAACGCCGACCTCGTCATCGTCGCCGCCAAGACCGATCCGACGCAGCGTCACGGCGGGCTGTCGCTGATGGTCGTCGAGCGGGGCATGGAGGGGTTCGAACGCGGGCGCAACCTCGAGAAGATCGGGCTGCACAGCCAGGACACCGCCGAACTCTTCTTCACCGACGTCCGGGTGCCGGTCGCCAACCTGCTCGGCGACGAGGGCAAGGGGTTCAACTACCTGACGGGCAACCTCGCGCAGGAGCGCCTCTCGATCGCCGCCACCGGCATCGCCACCGCCAAGGCGGCACTCGGTTGGACGGTCGAGTACGTCAAGGAGCGCGCCGCGTTCGGCACGACGATCAGCACCTTCCAGAACACGAAGTTCGTCCTCGCCGAGGTCGACACCGAGATCGAGGTCGGCCAGGCCTACATCGACCACTGCGTGCGCAAGTTGAACGAGGGCACGCTGGGCGCCGACGAAGCGGCCCGCGCCAAGCTGTGGTGCACCGAGCTCCAGCAACGCGCCGTCGACCGCTGCCTCCAGCTCTACGGCGGGTACGGCTACATCCTCGAGTACCCGATCGCCCGGGCGTACGCCGATGCGCGGATCACGTCCATCTACGGTGGCACGAGCGAGGTCATGAAGACGATCATCGCCAAGTCGATCGGGCTCTGACCCGAGAGGGAGCCATCGCATGTCCGACACCGACGCCATCGACCTCGCGCTGTTCATCTTCCGCTGCGGCATCGGCGCCGTGATGCTCGCCCACGGCGTCAACCACATCATCGGCGGTGGCAAGATCGAGGGCACGGCCGGCTGGTTCGGATCGATGGGGATGCGCTGGCCGATGGCCCAGGCGTGGTTCGCCAGCCTCACCGAGATCGGCGCCGGGATCCTGCTCGTCCTCGGCTTCCTCATGCCGTTCGGCGGCGCCGGCGTGATCGGCGTGATGGCCGTCGCCCTGGCGATCAACCATCGTGGCAACGGCTTCTTCATCTTCCGTCCCGGCGAGGGCTGGGAGTACGTGATGACCCTGGCGCTCTGCGGCCTGGTGCTCGGCACGATCGGCGCGGGCGGGTGGTCACTCGACGAAGCGGTGTTCGACGACGACCTCGTCGGCACGACGGGGCTGGCGATCTCGGCGATCGCCGGCATCGGTGGAGCGGCGGCATTGCTCGCCGTCGCCTGGCGACCGTCGAACGACTGAGCCTGCCGCGAACCTACCGTCGCGCCAGGTCAGCGAAGCTGGCGGCGGATGGCCGCCGAGATGGCGTCGATACCGATGCTGATCACGATCAGCGCACAGATCGCACCGGTCACCGCCTGGAAGTCACGGGCGGCGAGGTGCTCGTTGATCAACTGCCCGAGGCCGCCCGCGCCGACGACGCCGACGACGACGGTTTCGCGAGTGATCACCTCCCAGCGGTACAGGGTCAGCGACACGAGGCGCGGGCTGGCGACCGGCAGTGTGGCGAAGAAGAACGTCTCGGTGGGTCGTGCCCCACTGAGGACCAGCGCGTCGGAGGCGGCCGGGTCGCGCTCCTCGAAGCTCTCCGAGTAGAGCCGGCCGAGGACGCCCAAGTTGTACACGCCGAGCGCCACGGCCCCGGGCCACAGGCCGGGGAACAGGATCAGCACGAACAGGAACGCCCACACCGGCGCCGGCACGGCCCGGAACAGCAGCAGCGCCAGCCGACCGATCCAGCGGAGCACTCCCGTCCAGTGCCGGCGTGGCGGGATCTGCGACGCCGGTCGGGCGGAGGCGCTGCCGAGCAGCACGCCACCCACCCCGGCGACGAGCAGGGCGAGGATCGACATCGCGACCGTGTCGCGCGATGCCTCGAGCAGCTCCGGCCAGCCGCCGAGCCCGAGACGCGGTGGGAACAGGTCGGCGAGGAGGTCGCCGAACAGCCGGCGGGTGCGCTCGGACCAGAGGGTGGACAGATGGATGTCGGCGATCACCCAGGAGGTCGGCAGGAGTGCCGCGGCGACGAGCCACGACGTGCGCACGACCGTGGTGCCACTGGCATGGCGCACCCTGGACGACCACCAGTCGGCGAGGCCGCTCAGCAGCATGAGCGCAGCGATGAGCGTCCAGATCTCGTTGTACCGCAACGACTCGAAGCTGAGGTCGAGTTGGAACCCGAGCCCGCCGACGCCGATCACCCCGAGTACCGCCGCCGAGCGGATCGCGCACTCCAATCGGTAAAACGAGTAGGAGGCCAGCTCGCCGCGGACGAGCGGCAACACCCCGTAGGCCAGTGCCGTGAACCGACCAGCGCCGATCGCCCGGAGACGGCGGTACGCGGCGGGGTCGGCCTCGTCGATCGTCTCGGCGAACACCTTGGCGGTGACCGCGCCGAACGGGATGCCGATCGCCAGGACGGCGACCAGCGGGTCGAACCCGAGCACCTGGATCAGCAGCAGCGCCCAGATCACCTCGTGGACCGCCCGGGGGACGACCAGCGCGACGCGGGCGGCGCGCCATACGAGCCCGCCACCCGTGAACAGCTCGGAGGTCGCCAGCGCTCCGACGGCTCCGAGCACCAGTGACAACGCCGTGCCGAGGACGGCGAACGCCAGCGTGGTGAGTGCGGCGTCCCAGGTGAGCCGGAGGAACTCGCGGCTCAGGTCGGGGTCGAGAGCGGCCCGCCAGAACCTGCTGAACGCCGACCAGCCGTTGCCGTTGACGATCTCGTCGCCGACGCCGGCCTGGGCGATCGCCCAGCCGACCGCGACGAGGACGAACACGCCGATGCGTCGCTTCGCCGTCCAACCGAGTCGGCGGGTGGCGAGGGTCGCCGTCATCGTTGCTCGTCGCGGTACAGCTCGACCAGGTCGGTGGGGGAGATCTCGTCGGGCGGAGCGTCGAACCGCACCCGCCCGTTCCGGAACCCGATGATCCTCGTCGCGTGGCGACGGGCGAGCTCGGGGTCGTGCATGCTGACGACGCTCGTCCAGGTGTCGTCGTCGGGCGGGCAGAGGAGGTCCATCACCGCGTCGGCGAGACGCGGATCGACCGACGACGTCGGTTCGTCGGCGAGCACCAGCGCCGGGCGCTGCACGAGCACCCGGGCGACCGCGACGCGCTGACGCTCACCGCCGGACAGGGCGTCGGTGCGATCGAGCAGCCGGTCGTCGAGCCCGACCGCGCGGAGGGCGTCGAGGGCCTCGCCCCGCCGTCGTGCGCTGACGAGCGACCACAGCGCTGCCGGAGTGGACCACGCGCCGAGCCGGCCCGCGTTGACGTTGTGCAGCACCCGGAGGGGGAGTGCCATGTCGAGGTGCTGGCCGACCGTGCCGATGCGGGAGCGATGGGCGCGGAGCTGGCGGCCGCGCAGTGCCGCCAGCTCCTCGCCGAGCACCTCGACGGATCCCTTCGATGGGACGACCAGTCCGGACAGCACCGCCAGCGCGGTGGTCTTGCCCGCTCCGCTCGCGCCGAGCAGGCAGACCCGTTCGCCGTGGGCGATGTCGATCGTGACGTCGTCGATCGCTGCGGTGTCGCCGTACCGGACGACGACACCGCGCAGACGGATGTCCATCCCGGGCGACCGGGCGGTCAGCGGATCAGGCCCGCTTCACGGCCGACCGCCTCGATGGCGGCGTAGTTGTCGTTGTGCGTGACGATGAATGCCCCGGCGCCGAACAGCTCGAGGATCTCCGCGTCCTCCTCGTCGTCGGCGTCGAGATCGGTCAACGCGTCGACGAACTCGGCGGTGAACCCGGCGCCGAAGCGCTCGTCGAGATTCGGCTGGATCACCCAGTGGTAGTCGTAGTACTCGGGCGTGCGGAAGATCTCGACGACCCGATCGGTGTCGACCGCGCCTTCGGCGACGCGATCGTCCCAGACCTGGGAGTTGAGTGCGCCGGTCTCGAAGCTGCCCGCGCTGACGACCTCGATGGTCGCATCGTGCGAGCCGGAGAAGCCGGGTGCGCCCGTGAAGTCGGTCTCCGGATCGACGCCGGCCTCGCCGAGGAACGATTGCGGCATCAGGCGGCCCGACGTGGACGACTCGGACCCGAAGGTGAACGAGTGCCCCTCGAGGGCGCTGAGGCCGGCAACCTCGTCGAACGGCTCGATGCCCGCATCGACGTTGGCGATGAAGACCGAGGTGAAGTGCGGGTCGATGTCGCGCTGGACGACGGCCTGGGCGTCGTCGACCTCGAGGCGGGCCTGCACCCCGGTGAGTCCGCCGAACCACACGGCGTCGAGGTCGCCGACGGCGAACCCGGTGACGGCGCCGGTGTAGTCCGTGACGGGCACGTACTCGACGGTCACGTCGAGCTCGTCGGCCAGCTCGTCGGCGAGGAGTCCGTAGAGGCGCTGGAGCCGTTCGGGCTCCTGGTCGGGGATCGCTCCGATGGTGAGGGTCGCGTCGCTCCCACCGCCACCGCCACCGCCGTCGTCGTCGCTGGGGGCGTCGGTC
>CAYGLH010000148.1:0-2189 GCA_964350535.1 uncultured Ilumatobacteraceae bacterium | reverse complement strand
GGGACTGCGGTGGCTGGTGTCGGAGTCGCACCGCCGGCGTCGTCGTCATCATCGTCGTCGCCGCACGCGGCGCGAACGAGGGTCGCAGCAAGCAGCGCTGCACCGGTCGTCCGCCAACTGGCGAACCGCCTGCGGGCCGTCATGCCCGTCCACCTGGAAATGCCATCGCTGTGTCCTTTCGTCTGGTCGTCGGGAGTGACGACGCCGGACAACCTAGGGCGTGGGCGAGCCACGATCCCGGTCAGGCTCCGTCGCCGACGTAGAGTCGCCGCCGTCGCACGACCTGAGGAGGCACGATGAAGTTCGGGATCGCATTCGCCAATGTGATGGGGTTCACCACGGGGGAGGGAGCGAAGTTGCTCGGCCAGAGCGCCGAGGCGGCCGGGTTCGAATCGGTGTGGACGGTTGAGCACATCCTCTACCCCGAGGGCTACCAGTCGCAGTACCCCTACGACGCCAGTGGCAAGATGCCCGGCACCAGCGAGAACCCGATCCCGGATCCGCTCGTCTGGCTGAGCTATGTGGCGGCCAGCACGACGTCGCTGCGCCTCGCCACCGGCATCTCGTTGCTCCCGGAACGTCACCCGCTGACGTACGCCAAGGAGGTCGCCACGCTCGACGCGATGTCGGGTGGACGCGTCGAGCTCGGCATCGGCATCGGGTGGCTCAAGGAGGAGTTCGAGGCGCTCGGCATCCCGTGGGAGCGGCGCACCGCGCGCACCGAGGAGTACATGGAGGTGATGCGCCAGGTGTGGGCCGCGGATGACGTCAGCTTCGACGGCGAGTTCGTGTCGTTCGAGCGGATCACGTCCAACCCGAAGCCGGCGAACGGCACGGTCCCGATCCACATCGGGGGGCACAGCGCGGCGGCCGCAGAGCGCGCCGGCCGCGTCGGCGACGGGTTCTTCCCGGGGAAGGGCGACCTGCGCGAGCTGTTCGACATCTGTCGCCAGACCGCGGCCGACGCCGGACGCGACCCGGGAGCCGTGGAGCTCACGGGCGTCCACCCCGGCATCTTCGGCGACGACCCGCAGGGAGCGATCGAGGAGCTCGCGAGCTGGGGGGCGCAGCGGGCGATCGTGCCGTCCCTGATGTTCCTGAACGACACCGAGCGCTCGCTGACCGAGTTCGGTGAGCGCGTGATCGCCCCCCAGCGGAGGGTGAGGCGTCGATGACGTACCCGGAACGGATCGAGCCGGTCGACGAGATCTCCGACGAGGTCGCCGAGATCCTCGAGGGAGCGCTCACCCACGAGGGCCGCCCGCTGAACATCTTCGGCGTGCTGGCGCATCACCCGAAGCTGCTCAAGCGCTTCAACCTGATGGGTGGGTTCCTGCTCAACAAGGGCCTGATCCCCGCCCGCGAGCGCGAGATCGTGATCCTCCGGGTGGGGTGGAACGCACAGGCCGAGTACGAGTTCGGACAGCACACGGTGATCGGCACCCAGGCGGGGCTGACCGACGCGGAGATCAGCGCACTGACACGCGACCCCGACGCCGGCGGGTGGAGCGACGACGACCGGGCCCTGATCGCGCTCGCCGACGACCTCGCCGCCGACGACCGCGTCTCCGACGACACGTGGACGGCGCTGGCGAGGCGCTGGGGCGACGCCGAGCTGATCGAGTTGCTGATCGTCGCCGGCTACTACCGGCTGGTGTCCGGGTTCCTCAACTCGACCGGGGTCGTTCTCGACGAGGGGATCCCCGGATTCCCGGACTGAGGCCTGTCGCGGCTATGTTACCTCCGGGTAGTAACACTTCGTAACCATCGAACTGCAACCGACTCGAACCGTGGGGGACGAACGACGATGACAACGCTGACGACGGCCGATCCGGTGACCGAGGTCCAGGGCTGGCTGGAAGAGAACTGGGACCCCGACCTCACCGTCGCCGAATGGTGGGAGCGCCTCGGCCTCGCGGGGTGGTCGGCACCGACCCTGCCCGAGGACTCCTACGGCAAGGGCTTGTCGCGCAGCGATGCGGTCGCGGTGGCCACGGCGATCGGCAAGTTCGGCGCGCTCGGGGCGCCGGCGGGTCTCGGCCTGCTGCTCGCCGCGCCGACCATCGCCACCCACGGCGACCGCGAGCAGATCGACACACTCGTGCGCGACATCGTCACCGGCCGGCAGGCCTGGTGTCAGCTCTTCTCCGAGCCGGGCGCCGGGTCGGACCTCGCCGGGCTGACCACGC
>CAYGLH010000147.1:4128-8573 GCA_964350535.1 uncultured Ilumatobacteraceae bacterium | reverse complement strand
GGAGGTGCCCCGATCCCGGAGGTCGGCTGTGCCACCGTGAGACGATGGCCTCCGAGCACCGCCACACCCACAGCCATCAGCACGGTGCCGAACCACCCACGCTGCATCGCCTCGCCGCGACGTGGCTGTGGCGGGCGGTGGCCGTGTGCGGAGTGCTGACCGTCGTCGCCGTCCTGCTGCTGTGGCCGAGCGGAGGTGAGGGGTTCGAGGACCCGTTGCTCCTCGACGCCGAGGTGTCCAGCGCGACGGTGGCCACCGTCACCGAGGTCGACTGCAGCTTCGATCCCGACACGTCGTGCCGGCTGGTCGGGTTCGAGTTGCACGACGGACCGTACGCGGGAGAGTTCGGAGCGATGGAGCAGGGCGCGGACAGCCCCCTCTCCGTCGGCGACGACATCGAGGTCACGGCCTACGAGACCGACACCGGCGAGGTGATCTACTCGTTCTACGAGTTCGACCGCGACACCTCGATGCTCTGGCTGGTGGCGTTGTTCGTCGTGGCGGTGCTGGCGCTCGGCCGCTGGCGCGGGCTCGGCGCGCTCGCCGGGTTGGCGTTCAGCCTGCTGGCGATCGTGCTGTTCACGCTCCCGGCGATCCTCGATGGGAGCAACGCGGTCTGGGTCGCGCTCACCACGGCCTCGCTGATCGCCTTCGCCGCGCTGTTCCTCGCGCACGGATTCGAGATCGGGACCGCCGTCGCGCTGCTGTCGACGTTCGCCAGCCTCGTGATCACCGCGTTCCTCGCGTGGATCTTCGTGGGTGCCACCAACCTCACCGGGCTCACCGACGAGTCGAGCATCATGCTCGGCGGCCTCGCCGCCGGGATCGACCCGCGCGGCATCCTGCTGGCCGGCGTCGTCATCGGCGCACTCGGCGTGCTCGACGATGTGACCGTCACCCAGGTGTCCGCGGTGTGGGAGCTCAAACGGGCGCGACCAGAGCTGACCACACGAGAGCTGGTCGCGCCCGCACTCCGGATCGGGCGGGACCACATCTCGTCGACGGTCAACACGCTGTTCCTCGCGTATGCCGGCGCCGCGCTGCCGTTGCTGCTGCTGTTCACCGAGGCCGGGCAAGGGATCGGCAACGTCATCACCCGCGAGATCGTCGCCACCGAGGTGTTGCGCGCCCTCGTCGGTTCGATCGGTCTCGTCGCCTCCGTCCCGATCTCGACGTGGCTCGCCGCCCTGGTCGTGTCCGGCGACGCCGCGCGGACGACCGCCGACGCCGGCCCCGCCGTCGGCGCCACGTCCTGACCGCCGCGCCGGGAGGAGGACGCGACGCGCGGGTCGGGCACCGCTGAGGGCGCCCGACCCGCGAGGGCCGATGCGGGTGCGCCGGATCAGACGGCGGTGGTCACCTCCTCCTGATCACCCCTCGGTGCATCCGCACCGTTGCCCTGGGCGACGTCGTGGTCGCCGACCGCCTCGGCGGCGCCGGCGGTGGCGGCGGCGGTCTTCAGCGTGTTGCGTGTCTGCCAGAGGAAGGCGACACCCATCACCGTGCACACCACGCCCAGCCCGGCCAGCAGGCCGGCGATGCCGAGCCCGAGCTGCAGGGTGCTGTGCGTCGCCGCGCCGACACCGAGCTCCCCGACCAGGCCGTGCACCGTGCCGCTCCAGGCCATGTCCCGCGCCTGGCCCTGCACGGGATCCATCCGATCGAAGTCCGTCCAGTACCGGCCGTCCACCTCGAACTCGCACGTGATGCCCTCCGCCGGGAACGGGTCGGGCACCTCCACGGTGTCACCGTTGCACGTGAACTCCGTCATCAGGTTGCCGTCACCGTCCGTGAGGTCGGCCTCGGTCAACGTGACGGTCTGTGTGCCGTGCAGCGTGTGGTACACGATGGTCGCCATCTGGACCATGTACTCAGACGCTGAGTTCACGAGCGGGTCGTTCGGGTCCAGGTCCGAGTCGACGACCGGGAAGTTCCCGTCGTCCTCGAGCAGCGACAGGATCGCTTGTCCGCCCTCGACGGTGCCGCGATCCACGAGCTCGCCGTCCTCGTTGTAGGTCAGCTCGACGTTCTGCGCTTCGCTGAACGCCTGGAGCGAGCCGTACCCGCCCTGCACCTTCGAAAAGGCCACGCCTGCACCGACGAAGTAGCCGATGCCGACGACGATCAGGAAGATCCCGAGCAGCCCGAACGGCTTGCGCAACATCTTCGACAACATGTTCGTACCTCCAAGTTCGGTGTACGACCGGGGGGTGACCACAGTGGGGGTTCCGGTCGCTCCGATCGTGCGCGCCAGGCCGCTGCCGGGACCAGGTGCAAAGGTCCCGAATCGGATCGCTCGTGCCGCCGGTGCCGGGCCGGACCAGGCGCCTTCGCTCGCCGCGTAGTCTGCTGATGCCCCCTCGAGAGCGCGGAATCATGACCCAACCTCATGGCGGCACAGACGACGGACCTGATCGGGACGCACCGGCGGCGGATGGCCGTGCGGTCGGCCAGGGCGCCTGGCTGGCGCGCCATCGCTGGTTGGTGATCGGTCTCTGGGTGGTCGCCGGGCTCAGCCTGCTGATCATCGCCAGTGTCGTGCCCCACCAGGCGCGCAACTCCTTCTCCGTGCCGGGGAGCGGGTCGGCGGACGCGCTCACCGTCCTCGAGGAGAGCTATCCCGATCTCGCCAACCCGATCGTCACCGTCGTGTACGCGACGGCGGACGGGACGATCGAGTCCGACGACAACGCCGCCCTCGTCGACGCGACGGTGACACGCCTCGCAGCGGTCGACGGTGCGTCCAACGTGACCAATCCCACGACGGTGCCGTTCCGGCTGACGAACGTGTCCGGCGACGGGACGATCGCCTACTCGACGATGACGTTCTCGGAGAGCTTCGCCGAGTTGCCGGACGACACGTTCGATGCGCTCGAGGCGGCGGTCGCACCCGCGGTGGCGGCGGGGCTCGACGTCGAGCTGGCGGGTGCCCTCGTCGACGCCGACAACCCGCCGCGCAGCACGCTGTCACAGTACGCAGACGAGATCAGCGTGGTGCTGGCGATCCTCATCGTGCTGATCGCCTTCGGTTCGCCGATCGTGGCGCTGCTGCCGATCGTGACGGCCCTCGCCAGCCTCAGCGTGAGCCTGTCGGTGCTCGCCTTGATGGAGACGGTGTTCAACGTCGGGTCGGTGAACGAGGTGTTGGGGACGATGCTCGCCCTCGGCGTCGGCGTCGACTACTCGCTGCTGATCGTGCACCGCTATCGACAGCTGCGGGCCGAGGGGAACGAGATCGACCAGGCGATCGCCCGCGCCTGGAAGTCCGCCGGCACATCGGTGATGTTCGCCGGCACCACGATCTGTGCGACCACCCTCGGGCTGGTGGTCGTCGGCGTGCCGTTCATCTCGCTGCTCGCGCTGACCACGGCGATGTTCGTCGCCTTCACCGTGGTCAGCGCGTTGACGTTGCTCCCGGCGCTGCTCGGAGCGTTCGGCGATCGGATCGCCTGGGCGAGCCTGCCGTGGGGTCGGACGGTCCATCCGTCCGAGTCGGGGGTGTGGGCCCGGTGGGCGGACGTCAACGCCCGCCACCGCGTTGCGATGGTCGTCGTGCCGGTGCTCGTCCTGCTGGCCGTCGCCCTCCCGGTGCGCAGCGCCGACCTCGGGATCATCGACGACGGTGCGTTGCCCAGCGACATGACCCAGAAGCGTGCGTTCGACCTGCTGACCGAGGGATTCGGCCCGGGAGAGAACGCCCCGTTGCTGGTGGTCGCCTCGCTGCCGGGGACCGGCGATGCGGCGCCAGCGGTGGCGTCGCTGTACGAGACGATGCAGCAGACCGACGGCATCGAGTCGGTGTCCCCGCCGAACCTGAGCGACTCGCGTGATGCGGTGCTGTTCCGCGTCGTGCCGACGACCGGGCCCGACGACGAGGCGACCTCGACCCTCGTCGAGGACCTCCGCTCGACCGTGCTCCCCGGCGCCGTGGCGGGCAGCGCGATCTCCCCCGACGTGGTCTACGTCGGTGGGGAGACCGCGACGTTCATCGACTTCACGAACCAGATCTCCGAACGCCTCCCCGCCTACATCCTCGTGGGCATGGGCATCGCGTTCCTGGCGTTGATGATCGCCTTCCGATCGCTGATCGTGCCGTTGAAGGCGATGCTGCTGGCGCTGCTCTCGTTCCTCGTCGCGTACGGGGCGGTCGTCGCCGTGTTCCAGTGGGGATGGCTGAAGGATCTCGTCGGGCTCGACGAGACCGTCCCGATCGAATCGTTCTTCCCGGTGATCCTGTTCGCCATCCTCATCGGGCTCACGCTCGACTACGAGGTGTTCATCGTCAGCCGGATCCGCGAGGAGTACATCGGGCGCGACGATCCGAACGCGGCGGTGATCGAGGGGCTCCGGACCACGGGCAAGGTCGTCCTGTCTGCCGGCCTCATCATGGGCACGGTGTTCCTCGTGTTCGTCACCAACCCGTCGCCCGTCATCAAGATGGTCGG
>CAYGLH010000147.1:0-4118 GCA_964350535.1 uncultured Ilumatobacteraceae bacterium | reverse complement strand
CGCCGACGGCGTGCTCACCGACGCGATCCTGGTCCGCCTCCTCATCGTGCCGGCCATGCTGCACATCCTCCGACGAGCGGCGTGGTACTACCCGCGTGCGCTCGATCGCATCACCCCCCACGTCCACGGCCACTGACCGGGCCACCCAGCACATCAGAGATCGGAGCCGCCCGGGGTTGTTCGGCATCCCTGTCAACAGATAGACATCTCACCTATCAGCAGGCCTCGTCGAGGTGTGCGATCCCCGGAGGTTGATGCCATGAAGGCGCCGAACGAGCACGCCCGATCGAACCCCGCCAGCCGGTTGCTGGGGGTGATGCTCGCCGCCGCCGTTGCGCTGGCGGCGTGCGGCGACGACGGCTCGGATGCCGGGGACGAGCGCGACGCCGCCCCCGCCGAGTCCACCGGTACGGACGAAACCACTCTCCAGACCGCGGACAGCAGCGCGGCGTCGGCCGCGCAGGTCGACGACAGTGCCGCAGCCCAGGACGAGGCGGCGTTCCCGGTCACGATCGACCACGCCTTCGGATCGACGACGGTCGAAGAACAGGCCGCTCGGGTCGTCTCCGTCGGATTCACCGACCACGACGTGCTGCTCGCTCTCGGTGTCGAGCCCGTCGCCATCCGGCAGTGGTACGGCGACTACGAGTTCGTGTGGCCGTGGGCACAGGACGCGCTCGGCGACCAGGAGCCGGAGTTGCTCCCGAGCAGCGACCTCAACTTCGAGCAGATCGCTGCGCTCGAACCAGACCTCATCATCGGCCAGTACGTGGGCCTCGAACAGGCCGACTACGACACGCTGTCGGAGATCGCGCCGACGATCGCCCAACCCGCCGACCACCCGTCGTTCGGAGCACCGTGGCAGGAGATGACGCGCAACATCGGCATGGCTGTCGGCCGGTCCGCCGAGGCCGACGAACTCGTCGCGCAGACCGAGCAGCTCTTCGCCGACGCTCGCGCCGAGCATCCCGAGTTCGACGGTGTGGAGCTCGCCTACGCCGGCGCGTACACCACCGAGGGCGCCAACTACTACGTCGAGACCGACGGGTCCACGCGCATGGGTGTGCTCCAGGATCTCGGCTTCGTCGTGCCCGAGGACCTCGCGGCGCTCGGTGACGACACCTTCTACCACGACATCAGCGTGGAGCAGATCGACCTCGTCGACCAGGACGTCGTGTTGTGGGAGCCCGCCGACATCTCGCTCCTCCCCGAGATCGAGAGCAACCCGCTGTACGTGACGCTCGACGTCGCCACCGACGACCGGGACATCTTCATGACCGACCCGGTCGTCGCCGGAGCGATGGCTCACTCCACGGTGCTGAGCCTGCCCGTCGTGCTCGACTTCCTGCTCCCCGAGCTCTCGCGGGCTGTCGACAACCTCGCAGCCCCCTGACCGCCCACCGGGTCGACGGTCGTCGCTGACGCGACCCCAGTCCTTGCCTCCGCCGGTGTCGGGCCGCGTCTCGGATCGGGGTGTCAGACGGTGCCGCATCCGGCGGCCGACCTGTCGCGGATCGCCGGTGGAACCGGTCTGGCCTCGCGGGGGTGTAGAGAGAGTGCGCATCGTCGCCCCGTTGGTGTTCGCGCTGCCGCTGGCGTCGTTTGTCGCGCTCGATCCGGGGGGCTGGTATCCGTTCGGACCGGCGAAGTGGTTCGCCGTGTCGGTCGTCTCGACGGCCGCCGTCGCGGCTGTGCTCTGGCGCGGCGGTGTCCGGGTTCCACGCGTGGCGGGAGCGCTGTGGCTCACCGTGCTGACGCTCGTTCTCGTGTCGGCGGTGATCGGACTCGACCCGCGGTTGGCGTGGCTCGGCACTGCCGAGCGGCATCTCGGCCTGGTGGCGTGGCTGCTGTTCGCCGCGTGCACGATCGTCGGTGCGTCACTCGATCGGGATGAGGTCCGCTGGTTCGTGCGCGGCACCGTCGTGGCGGCCGCGCTGTGCGGCACCTATGCCCTGATCGAACTGTTGGGGGAATCGCCGATCCGGTTGGACCTCGAGACGGACCGGCTCGGTGCGACGTTCGGTTCGGCGGCGTACCTGGGTGCGGCGATGTGCTTCGCGCTGCCGGTCTGCGTCGGGGCGAGCCTCGACCGCGACGAGCACCGAGCGTGGCGGATCGCCGCGGCGGCTGCCGCCGGGGTGGGCGCGATGTCGATCGTCGGGTCGGGCACGCGCGGCGCATGGCTCGGTCTGTGTGTCGCCGGCCTGGTCGTGGCGGTCCGCTCCCGATCGAGCTGGAGCGTGCCGTCACGTCGCACGATGATGGTCGCCGGCGCCGGCACCGTGCTGATCGCCGTGATGGTCGGGCCGCGTCTGGGGGACGTGCTCGAGCGCGATGCCGGCGCGTCGTCGCGCTTCGATGAGTGGTCCGTGGCGGTCGACGTGATCGGCGACCGTCCACTGCTCGGAGGCGGCCCCGAGAGCTACCGGCTGGTCGTCGCCTCGTCGATCGACGCCGACTACGAACGGAGCTACGGCCGTGCCACCGCGCCGGACCGTGCGCACAGCGCGCCGCTCGATGTCGCGGCGGTCGCCGGCATCCCGGCCGGACTCGTGTACGTCGCGCTCCTGGTCGTCGTCGTCCTCGCGGCGTGGCGCAGCATCGTCGGATCCGGGCCGCTGACGGGCGGACTCGCAGTCGGGGTGATCGCCTACGTGGTTCAGCAACTGTTCCTGTTCCCGGTCGCCGAGATCGATCCGTTGTTCTGGGTCGCTGCCGGTGCACTGCTCACCGAGAGCGGTGGTGCAGCGCGGCAGCGGGGGGTGTTGATCTCGGCGAGGTCGCGACGCGCCGCCGCGACCGTCGCGGCGTGCGTCGCAGTGCTGTTGCTCGTCACCGGGCTGCTCGGCGTGGCTGCAGACCGGCTGGCACGCCGAGCAGCGGAATCGACCGAACGTTCGTCGGCTCTCGCGGCGGTCGAGCGGGCGACCGCGCTCCGGCCGGACATGATCCGCAGCCATCTCCTGCGCGCCGACCTCGAAGCAGGCGCGGGAACGCTCGGTGGGGTCGACGCCGCGATCGCCAGTGTGGAGCGAGCCGGCGACTGGTCTCCCGAGGACCCGATCGTGCGCCAGGAGCGCGCTCGCCTGTTGACCCAGCGCGTCGAGATCACCGGCGATTCGAGCGATGCACAGCGAGCCGTCGACGCGTGGAACGACGTCGTGGCGCACGATCCGTACTGCACGCCGTGCCTGGTCGGGCTCGGCACCGCCGCAGTGCTGGACAACGACATCGGCATGGCGCGGGACGCATGGCAGCGAGCAGCCGAGCTCACCGACGACCCGCTTCCCGCCGATCTCCTCAACCGACTCGAGACGGTGGCGGGATCGTGATGGAACCGAATCTCCGAGCAGGGTGTGTACCTCACGTGCAAGCGATCGATCCACTGCTCCAACGGGCCGCCCAGCCACCGCCGCACGAGCCCGGGACGTCGACGCGCCCGACCTGTGCGCCGGCGCCCGCGCCAGCCCCGGCTGACTCAACTCCCGAACCGACACGACCCGACCCGATCGATGAGGTGCACGAGATCGATCTCGACGGTGTCGACTTCCACGAGTTCTATTCCGAGGCACGTCCCTCGGTCGGCCGGGCGCTGGCCCTCACGCTGCGCAACGCCGACCTCGCCGCCGACTGCGTCGACGAAGCGCTGGTGCGCGCCTACCAACGATGGGACCGGGTCAGCGGGCTCGACAACCCTGCCGGCTGGGTCTACCGGGTCGGGCTCAACCACGCCCGTTCCCGCGTCCGCCGCCTGCTCCGACGACCACCGGCACGGCCGGAGATCTACCACGAGATCCAGGTCAGCGACCCCGCCATCGAACGAGCGCTGGCCGCCCTCCCCATCGATCAACGCGCCGTGGTCGTCTGCCGCCACCTCCTCGGCTGGTCCGAAGCCCAGACCGCCGCAGCGCTCCGCATCCGACCCGGCACCGTCAAGAGCCGCCTGTCCCGAGCCCTCACCCGCCTCGAAGCCGAACTCCACCATCTCCGACCGGAGGACCCGTCATGAACGAACGCTCCCACCTCGACGACCGACTCAGCCGCCACCTCGACGAAGCGGCCTCGTGCACCCGACTGCGCAACGCCACCGAAGGCGACATCGTGCGCACCGCCCAACG
>CAYGLH010000146.1:0-8610 GCA_964350535.1 uncultured Ilumatobacteraceae bacterium | reverse complement strand
GGCGTCGCCGGCCTGCTGGTCATCGACCTGATCGAGCCGTTCCCCGACGACGCGCTGGCGTCCCACATCGAGGACGTCGGCGTCGGCACATTCCTCGACGAGTGGCTGGCCAACCCGCTCTTCGCCGGACTCGACGCGACCACCGCCGGACGCGACGACCGCCTCCGCAACACCGCTGCCGGGCTCGCCTCGAGCCTGCGCCGCACCGGCACGGGCACCCAGCAGCCGCTGTGGGAGCGGCTGGACGCGGTCCGCGCTCCGGTGCTCCTGCTCGTCGGCGCGCACGACGCGAAGTTCACGGCGATCGCCGAGCGGATGGCGGCCGCACTCCCCGACGCAACGCTGCGGGTGATCGCCGGCGCCGGCCACAGCGTCCATCTCGAACGCCCAGCGGCGACGGCGACGGCGATCGTCGAGTGGTTGGACGCGACCGCTGACGTCAGCCGCTGAGCGCGAGGCCGACCGTCGCGGCGAGTCCGAACACGACCTCGAGGCGTCCGGTGGCCCCGAGCACCGGGATCAGATCGCGTCCGACCGCCCCGCGCAGCACCGTGCGACACGGGCCCGCAGCCAGCGGTGCCGAGAGCACGACGAGCACCGCCCATGGGCGCCACACCATCGCCACCAACGCGAGCACGAACGCCATCGCGACGAGCCCCACGTACATCGCACGCGTCCGCCGATCACCGAGCCGCACGGCCAGCGTGCGCTTGCCGACCTCGCGATCGGTGGGGATGTCGCGCAGGTTGTTGACGACCAGCAGGGCGCACGCCAGGGCGCCCACCGCACACCCCATCACCAGCGAGAGCGCGGTGACGGTGGCGATCGCCGCATACGTGGTGCCGACGGTCGCCACCAGCCCGAAGAACACGAAGACGAACAGCTCGCCGAGACCCAGGTACCCGTACGGGTGGGTGCCGCCCGTGTAGAACCACGCCGCAGCGATCGCGGCGACCCCGACCAGCAGCAGCCAGAGCGAGGTGTCGAGCGCGATCGCCAGCCCGGCGACGGCGGCGACGGCGAACGACACCATCGCCGCCAGTTTCACCGCCCGCGGCTCGGCGAGCCCGCCTGCGACGAGCCGGACGGGCCCGACGCGGACGTCGTCGGTTCCCCGCACACCGTCGCTGTAGTCGTTGGCGTAGTTGACGCCCACCTGGAGCGCCACGCTGACGACGAGCGCGGCGGCGACGCGCCACCAGACGATTCCCGACTCGACGCCGCCGATCCCTGTCGCTTCGCCGACCGCCGCAGCCGCGCCGACGGCCACGGGCACCACGGCTGCCGGCAGCGTCCGCGGTCGCGCCCCTTCGATCCACTTGTTCATGCGTGCGCAATGATGGAGCGATGACCGAACTCTGGCAACTCAGCGCATCCGAGATGGCCGATGCGATCGCCCGGCGAACCGCCTCGAGCCGCGAAGTGCTCACGTCGGTGCTGGCGCGGGTCGACGCGGTGAACCCGGCGGTGACCGCGGTCGTGCGGCGCCTAGACAGCGAGGCCCTCGAGGCCGCCGACCGCGCCGACGCGGCCGTCGCCGCCGGGGAGGACCTCGGCCCGCTCCACGGTGTCCCGTGCACGGTGAAGGAGAACATCGACCTGGCGGGATCGCCGACCACCCAGGGTGTCACCGCACTGGCCGAGGCGATCGCACCGATCGACGCGCCGGTCGTGGCCAGGATGCGCGCCGCCGGTGCGATCCCGTTCGCCCGCACGAACCTGCCCGACTTCGGCCTCCGTGTGCACACCGACTCGCAACTACACGGGATCACCAACAACCCGTGGGCGCTCGACCGCACGGCCGGCGGCTCGAGTGGCGGCGAGGGTGTCGCACTGGCGACCGGGATGTCGCCGATCGGCCTCGGCAACGACATCGGCGGCTCGCTGCGCAATCCTGCACACTGCTGCGGGATCGCCTCGATCAAGCCGAGCGCCGGCGTGGTCCCCTCCGCCACCGTGATCCCGCCGGTCGATCCGGGGTTGGCCAGCCAGCTGATGGCGGTGGAGGGTCCGATGGCACGTCGCGTCGCCGACGTGCGCGCCGGGCTCGAGACCATCGCGGGGCCGGACGGGCGCGACCCGGGGAGCCTCCCGGTCACGCTCACGGACGCCGTCGAGGGCCAGCGCCTGCGCATCGCCGTCATGCCCGACCCGCCCGGCGGCACCACCGATCCCGGCATCGCCGGCGTGGTGCGGCAGGTGGCCGACCGCCTCGCCGACGCCGGGCACGACGTGGTGGAGGCCACCCCACCCGACTTCGAGCTCGTGGTAGTGCTGTGGGCGTCGCTGCTGATCGGCGAGGTGCGGACGATGATGGACGACCTCACCGGCGTGATGGGAGACGGCGCGATCGCCCTGCTCCGGTCGTTCGACGAGGCGTTGCCGCCCACCACGCCGACCGACCAGGCACTGCTGCACACGCAGCGCTTCGGGCTGATGCGTGCGTGGAGCGACTTCTACGCCGAGCACCCGGTGCTCCTGTGCCCGACCTGGTGCGAACCGGCGTTCCCGCACGGCGCCGACATCGAGCCCGGCGGCGCCGACACCACGAACACGATTCGTGCGGTCACACCGGCCAACTTCCTCGGCACCCCGTCAGCCGTCGTGCCGGGTGGCATGGCCGATGGCCTTCCGGTCGGGGTCCAGGTCATGGGCGATCGCTTCACCGACCTGCGATGCCTCACGGTCGCCGCCGAGATCGAGTCGATCGTCGGCACCTTGACGCCGATCGATCCGGTCGTCGGTTGAGGCGCACGTGACCGGGCGACTCGTCGCCATCGACCGTCCGGCCGGACCCGACTTCGTCGTCGAGCTCCAGCGCATCTGGCAGACCGGCGACGCCGCGCTCCCCGTCGATCAGCGGCTGCCGACGGCGGCGAAGGAGCGGCTGCTGGCGCAGATGCGCGTCGGCGAACCGGTCGACGACGGCGACGCCCTGGTCGTGGCGACGAGCGGATCGACCGGCACGCCGAAGGGCGTGGTCCTCACGCACGAGGCGGTCGAGGCCTCCGCACGCGCCACGAGCACCAGGCTTGGCGTCACCGAGGATGATCACTGGTTGGCGTGCCTCCCGTTGTCACACGTCGGCGGGCTCTCGGTCGTGACGCGGGCGCTGGTCACCGGCACTCGCCTGACCGTCCACCCCGCGTTCGACGCCGACGCCGTCGATGCCTCGGATGCCACCCTCGTCTCCCTGGTCTCCACCGCGCTCCGGCGGATCCACGCCGACCGCTTCCGCACGATCGTGCTGGGTGGCGGGCGACCGCCCGACGATCGTCCGGCGAACACGGTCACCACGTACGGCATGACCGAGACCGGCAGCGGCGTGGTCTACGACGGCGTCGCGCTCGACGGCGTCGAGGTCCGCCTTGCGCCCCCACCTGTCACAACGGGGTCTGACCCCGGTGTGACAGGTGGGGGAGGGGAGATCCTGCTGCGCGGGGCGATGCTCATGCGCGGGTATCGGGACGGGAGCACGTCGATCGACGCCGACGGCTGGTTGCACACGGGCGACATCGGGACCTGGCGGGCAGACGGCCGGCTGCACGTGGTCGGCCGCGCCGGCGACCTGATCATCACCGGGGGCGAGAACGTGTGGCCCGAAGCGGTCGAGCAGGTGCTCGCGCTCCATCCCGACGTCGGCGAGGTGATGGTGCGCGGCGTCGACGACGAGGAGTGGGGCCAGGTCGTCGAGGCGGTGGTGGTGCCGAGCGACCCGGCGCGGCCGCCGGATCTCGACGTGCTCAGAGCGTTCGTGAAGCAGACCGAGCCCGCTCACCTCGCGCCGCGCCGCCTGCGGCTGCTGCATGCCCTACCGCGCACGTCGCTCGTCGAGCTGCGCCGCGGCTGAGCGGCGGGATCAGCCCACCGGCAGCGAGGCCCGCGGCTGCGCCTGAGCGCGGCGGGCGGGGAGGTACAGCGGCACGGCCGCCAACAGCATCGCGGCGCCGACCAGCATCGCCGTCGACACCGACGTCGACGTCGCCAGCGCGCCGAGCACGATTCCGCCGAGCGCCCCGCCGGGATGCGCCGCCATCGACGACGCCGAGAGCACGGTCGTCCGGTGATCGTCGTCGGCCTGCTCGTGGAGCAACGTCCGGTACAGCGGGTTGATCGCGCCGTGCAGCGCCAACGTCGCCAGGTAGAACACGACCACGCCAATCGGCCCGGCGACCAGCGCGATGCCCACGACCCCGACCCCCTGGAGCGCTTGGGTGACCATCGCGGCGGGCGCGATCCCGATCCGACGGGACAGGCGGGGCGCCAGCCCGGCACCGAGCGCGGCGACGAGCCAGGCCCCGGCACCGACCGGACCGAGGAGCGCGGCAGCATCGTCGGCGTCGCCGAGCACCTCGGCGAAACGTGGCGGCAGCAGCGCCTCGAACGCCGTCATCCCGAACCCCCAGCAGAACTCGACGGCGACCAGCCCGGCGAGCGCGGCCGACGCCCGGACCTGGGCGACGGTCTCTCCGACGACGATGCGGGCGTCGGCGAGCAGCGGTGCGAGCGTGAGCGCCCGTTCCGGGCGAGGTGCTTCGTCCATCAGCACGGCGACGAGCGCGAGATCGACCAGGCGCAACGCCGCAGCGACGGCGACCGGTGCGGCCAACGCGGACGAACCCTGCACCGGATGCCACCACACCAGGAACCCGCTCGCGAGGTTGCCCACGGCGAGCGCCAGCCCGGTGACGACCCCGGCGCGGGCGAGGACGGACCCCACCGGTGGCATGGTGCCGCGCGGTCGGTAGCCGCTGACGAACCACGCCTCGAGTGGGCCGCTCTCGAGTGAGCGGTAGATGCCCTGGAGGGCGAAGACCCCGGCCAGCAGTAGCACGGAGTCCGTCACGAGCAACAGGGCCACGGCGGCGAACTCGACCGCCGCGGCGACGAGCAGGACGGGTCGACGCCCGATCGTGTCGGCCAGCCCGCCGGTGGGGAGCTCCAGGAGGAAGACCATCACCCCTTGCATCGCGAGCGCGAGACCGATCTGGCCGAGCGTCAGCCCACGCTCTTGCAGCAGCAGCACGAGCACTGGGATCAGGAAGCCCGTGGGCACCCACCGAGACGCGACGAGTGCCAGGAACGGTGCGACGCGTGCCTCGTCGGTAGGGCGCGACGTGCGCGGCATCGCCTCAGTCACTCCCGGGTACGGCGCTCGGATCGGGGAAGGACTGCAGCAGGACCACGCAGGTCTCCGCCGACGGATCGTCCGCCGCCGCCTGGCGGCCGAGGGCGTCGTGGAGGACGGCGAGGAGCCTCCCGTTCAGCTCGGCGAGGCCGTCCGGGGTGAGACGCAGTGCGAAGTCGGACATGTCCGCCGCGGCGACCCAGTCGTCCGGCGCGTGCGGCCGACGCTCGATCCACTCGCTCGCCCTGCGGGCGTAGGCGTTCGTGGTGTACCCCATGAACCAGTCGGCGGCCGCCGCCGCATCGGGATCGCCGAGGAATGCCGCCGGCGACCACGACGTCATGTCGTGCGCCGCCTCCCACCAGCGGTCGCGCCGGTTGCCGCGCTCCGCGAGCTCGGCAACCAGTCCGACCTTCGCCAACGCCCGCAGGTGATAGCTCGTCTGGCCCGAGCTCTCGCCGAGGCGCTCCCCCAACGTGCTCGACGTGGCCGGCCCGTCGGTGCGCAAGCTGGCGAGGATCCGCGCCCGCAACGGGTGGGCGAGCACCCGCAACTGCGTCGCGTCGAGGTTGACGACACGCGGCTCGGAGGGCGTGGGCTGACGGGGCGACGGATCGGTCACCCCATCAGTCTGCCGATTGCAGAACTCCTTTGCAAATACTCTCTGCGATCGTGACCCGCTCGGTCAGACCGACGGTGCGACGCCCGCTCCCCCGTCGATCACGTAGGTCTCGCCCGTGATCCATCCAGCGCGGTCGCTGGCGAGGAACGTCGCGAGATGGGCGATGTCCTCGGGCTCGCCGAGGCGCCGGGTCGGAATCCGCGCCGCGAGGGCGTCGCCGAAGTTCTCGACCAACACGGCGGCAAAGTCGGTCTTCACCAGCCCGGGGGCGATCCCCACGACCCGGGTCGGCCCGATCTCACCAGCGAGCTGGCGGGTGAAGTGGATCAGCGCCGCCTTCGTCAGGTTGTAGATGCCGAGCGCGCCGTCCGTGCGCAGCCCGCCCACCGAGGCGATGTTGATGATCACCCCCGGACGCTCCTTGAAGGCGTGCTCGTACGCCGCCTGGCACCAGAAGATCGGTGCCTTGAGGTTGACCTGGAACGTCTTGTCGTAGCGCGGCTCGTCGACCCCGAGCGTCGGGCCGTAGTACGGGTTCGTGGCGGCGTTGTTGACGAGGATGTCGAGCTGACCGAACCGCTCGAGGGTGGCGTTGATCACCCGCTCGCCCGCCCCCTCCTCGCCCGCGTTGGCGGCGCAGATCTCGACCTCACCGGTCATCTCGGCCCGCGCCTCCTCGAGGCCCTCTTGCTTGCGGCTGTTGATCATCACGTTCGCGCCCGACGCCGCCAGCTCGGCGGCGATCGCCTTGCCGATGCCGCGCGACGCGCCGGTCACGAGTGCCACCTTGCCATCCAGGGTTACATCCATGGACGACGAACGTACTCAGGGTCGGTGATCGCGCCGGAACCCGGCGGGGGGAGGTCCGTGCCAATGGAACGCAGTCAGGTGCCGCAGCTCGGCGGCGCGCATCGTGGCGTCCTCCTCGGGTTCGGCGTGATCGTGGCCGAGCACGTGCAGGACGCCGTGCACGACCAGCAGCGCCAGCTCGTCGTCGAGGGTGCCGGCGTGTTCGGCGTGCTGCGCATCGGCCACCGCCGGGCTGATCACCACGTCCCCGAGCAACACGGGGACGCCGTCGAGCGGGGACTCATCGGCATCGAGCGGGAACGACAGGACATCGGTCGGCCCTGACTTGTCCATGTGCGCCTCGTTCAGCTCGGCGATCTCGGCACGGTCGACGAACGTCAGCGTCAGCTCGCCGGCGACCCCTTCGGCCGACAGCACGTCGGTGGCGAGACGTCGCCACCGGTCGAGGTCGACGTCGAGGGTCGGCTCGTCCGGGTCGGCCGTCCGAGCGTCGGCGCAGACGACGGTGACCGTCACGGGATCAGCCGCCGGAGGTGCCCTGCTCGTAGGCCGCCACGATGTCGGCGACGATCTTGTGACGCACGACGTCGGCGCCGCTGAGGTGGACCCACGCCAGGCCGTCGATCCCCTGCAACATCCGCTCGAGCCCGGCCAGGCCGCTCTTGCCATTGGGCACGTCGACCTGGGTGACGTCGCCGGTGACGACGACCCGGGAGCCGAAACCGATGCGGGTGAGGAACATCTTCATCTGCTCGGGCGTGGTGTTCTGCGCCTCGTCGAGGATGATGAAGCTGTTGTTGAGCGTGCGGCCGCGCATGAACGCCAGCGGTGCGACCTCGACGGTGCCGCGCTCGACGAGCCGGGCAGCCCCCTCGGGGTCGACCATGTCGTGCAGCGCGTCGTAGAGCGGCCTCAGGTACGGATCGATCTTGGCCATCAGGTCGCCGGGGAGGAAGCCCAGCCGCTCCCCTGCCTCGACCGCGGGCCGCGTGAGGATGATGCGCTGCACCTGCTTGGCCTGAAGTGCCTGCACCGCCATCGCGACCGCGAGCCATGACTTGCCGGTACCCGCCGGCCCGATCCCGAACGTGATGATGTTGTTGCGGATCGCGTCGACGTACCGCTTCTGACCGGCCGTCTTCGGGCGGACCTGACGGCCCTTGGCCCCCTTGAGCACCTCGTGGGTCAGAACCTCGGTGGGTCGCTCGTCGTCGCGAACCATGCCGATCACCCGCCCGAGTGTTCGGTCGTCGAGCTCGTGGCCTCGCTCGAGCAACCCGACGAGCTCCTCGAACAGTCGCCCCACCTGCTCGGAGTCGTCGCCGCGCACCGACACCTCGTTGCCGCGCACGGCGACATCGGTGTCGGGGAACGCCCGCTCGATCTGGCGAAGATGTTGGTCGCGAGGGCCGAGCAGCGCTGACATCAGGTGCGGGCCGGGTACGACGACGGTTGTGAACGTATCGGTACTGCTCATGTGGTTGGGCGCACCCGTTCGGCGCTCATCGCTCCACGCTAGCGCCTCCCCCGGCCCCGGCGCCCCACCGGTATCCCAATCGTCCACGCGATCGTCGAACGCGATCGGCGTGGGTCGAGCGAGGGATGATCACCCGCACTCGACGGGAGGGAGTCACGCAGGGCCGGAGCCGGGTCACGCGCCGCTCGCAACGCGGTCGACCATCGCGGCATAGAACCGACGACCGTTGGGCTTGAGGTGGATGTCGTCGCGCTCGAAGCAGTCGTCGACGCACTGGTTCGACTCGGTCGCCCAGTCGGCGATGACGACGTTGCCGCCCGCACGCGACTGGAGCAGGGCGTTGTTGCCGGCGGTCCAGCTGCGATCGGCTCGGACCGTCACGAGGACGACGCGAGGCACCCCAGCCAGCGGGCCGAGGACGGCGTCGAGCGACGAGTCGCTGATCGGTCCGTTCGTCCCGAGGTGGACGACGACGACGTCGCCGAACACACCGGCCGCACCGAGCTGGCTCATCAGCGGACCCGTGTCGATCATCTGTCGGCTGACCTCCGCGTTGACGACCCAGCCGAGCTC
>CAYGLH010000145.1:5108-8628 GCA_964350535.1 uncultured Ilumatobacteraceae bacterium | reverse complement strand
CCTGGTCATCTGGTGTCGGAGGGGGGACTTGAACCCCCACGGACGTTTAATAGTCCACTAGCACCTCAAGCTAGCGCGTCTGCCAATTCCGCCACTCCGACGTGGTGGGCACGAAGACCCTATCTGGCTCGCTGACGTCCTACACCGGCGCCATCAGGAAACTGAGCGCGAGCACGGTGAAGATCCACATGAGTGCCAGGACGAACGTGATGCGGTTGAGGTTGCGCTCCGCGGCGGTCGAGCCGAGGGCCGCACCGCCGCCGCCGCCGAACATGTCGGAGAGGCCGCCGCCGCGTCCGCTGTGCATGAGGATGCCGGCGATCAGGCCGATCATCGCGATCACGTTGATCACGAGGGTGATGTAGAGCATGACGTCACGCACGGCCGACGATCCTACCGGCGAACCGTCGCCGTGCAGCCGTGCATCGGCCCCTACGCTGCGGTGCGTGGACGGTGCAGACATCGAGGTGCGGACGGTCGAACCACACGAGGTCGAAACGATCGATCTCATCGCCGAACGGATGCGGGCGACGCTCGTAGAGGTGCTCGACGAGGGTCGCGCCGACGCGATGTTCGACCACGAGGCGCTCGTCGGACGGGTGATGTGGCACCTCGACCGCAGCGACGAGGAGCGTCAGGCGGAGGTCTACGTCGCGCTGCTCGACGGCGAGATCGTCGGCCACACGATGGTCCGCGTCGACACCGTCGAGGGCGAGGAACTGGGACTGTTCGCCACCACCTACGTCGTTCCCGAGCTGCGCCGGGCCGGCGCCGCGTCGGCGTTGCTGCGCACCGGCGAGGCCTGGATGCTCGAGCGCGGGATGGCCGTGGCGGCCACGTTCACCGACGCCCACAACGAGCGCCTGCTGTCGTTCTACGAGTCACACGGGTACACGTGCGTCCGACTCGATGACGAGTGGGCGACTGCGCGACGCTCTCTTGGCTGACGGGACCCCTCCCCTCGCTCGAGTCCGTGCATCGCCCCAGCGTCCGGACCGATTTCGCGCGCCTCCGAACGGAGTTCCCGGCACGACGGCCTAGTGTGTTCGCAACTCACAGGGGGACCCGTCCCTCCGTGAGCGACGTGAACACCTATCAAGGAGGAGCAAGCATGGTCCGATCCAGGGGCCTGAGGTCGCTCGCAGCGATCACCGCACTCACGCTCGTCGCCGCCGCCTGTGGCGACGATGACGACAGCGGCGATTCGAGCGACGACACCACCGCCGAGGAGGCTGCCGAGGACACCGAGGCACCGGCCGACACCGAGGGCGAAGAAGCGACCGAGGAGACCGAGGCGCCCGCCGACACGGAGGCGACCGAGGACACCGAGGCGCCCGCCGACACCGAGGGCGAAGAAGCTGCCGCCGGTGGCGGTGGCACCGTCAGCTACGGCATCGTCGAGCCCGCCGCGATCGACTCGTACAACACGCAGGACTCGGAAGGCTTCGAAGTCGCCCGCCTGCTGTTCGACGGTCTGACCGACTATGGCGACGACCTCAACGCCGTCCCCGCGGTCGCCGAGTCGTGGGAGCCGAACGAGGACAACACCGTCTGGACGTTCACGCTGCGTGACGACGTCACGTTCCACGACGGCACGCCCGTCACGGCGCAGTCGTTCGTCGACGGCTGGAACTACGTTGCGAACCCGGACAACCTGTCCGACGTCTCGTACCAGGGTTCCTACATCGCCAACATCCAGGGTTGGTCCGAGGTCGAGGCCGGCGAAGCCGACTCGATCAGCGGCGTCGTCGCGGTCGACGACACCACCCTCGAAGTCACCCTCAACGAGCCCTACTCGGTGCTCCCGAAGGTCATGGCCCACCCGGTGTTCTCGCCGCGTGCCGAGGCCAGCACCGACCCGGATGCGCCGATCGGCAACGGTCCGTACATGATGGACGGCTCGTGGGACCACGACGTGCAGATCACGCTCGTGCGCTACGACGACTACTACGGTGAGGCGGGCCTGCCCGCAGAGATCCAGTTCAAGATCCTCGACTCGATCGAGACGATGTACCTCGAGGTCCAGGCCGGCGGTCTGGACATCGGCGACGTCCCGCCCGAGCAGATCGAGTCGGCCGAGGCCGAGTTCGGTGACAACTACATCTTCGAGGAGATCGGTTCGTACACCTACCTCGGGTTCCCGACCGACACGGCGCCGTACGACAACCCGGACATCCGGAAGGCGGTGTCGATTGCGATCGATCGTCAGCCGATCATGGACTCGATCTTCGCCGGCACGCGCGTCCCGGCCACGGGCTTCGCCCCGTCGCTGGCGCCGGGTGCCACCGAGTGCGAGTACACCACCTACGACCCCGAGGCCGCGGTCGAGCTGTTCGAGGCCGCCGGCGGCATCGACGGCCCGGTCCAGCTGTGGTTCAACTCGGGCGGTGGCCACGAGGACTGGACGCAGGCTGTCGCCAACCAGTGGCAGCAGGTGCTCGGCATCGAGTCCGTCGAGTTCACGGCGCAGGAGTTCGCCCCGTACCTGGACACGCTCCAGGCCGACGGCGCTCCGGGTCCGTTCCGTCTCGGCTGGCTGTGGGACGCTCCGACGGCAGAGAACTTCCTGTCGCCGCTGTTCCTCAGCTCCTCGACCGACAACTACACCCGCTACGTGAACCCTGACTTCGACGCCGCGATCGTCGAGTTCAAGGCTGCCCCGACCGAGGAGGAGGGCTTCCCGGCCCTCGCCGACGCGCAGGCCGTCCTCTGCGAGGACATGCCCGTCGCGCCGATCATGTTCTCGGCCACGCAGAAGGTCCACACCGACAACGTCAGCGACGTCAACGTGACCGTGTTCGGGTTCACCGAGCTCGAGAACGTCGTCGTCGAGTGACGCTCGAGGACTGAACAACACGTAAACAACGACGAGGGGTCGGGCCAGTCGACTCGGCTGGCCCGACCCTTTGTTGTGCGAGACTCTCCGCCAATGCTCCGTTACATCGTTCGGCGAACGCTGCAGATCATCCCGGTCTTCTTCATCGCGACGTTCATCATCTTCGTCATCGTCTGGGTCCTCCCGGGTGACCCCATCCAGGCCCAGTTCGGTGAACGGACGGTTCCCGAGAACACCCGCGCTGCCTACGAGGAGCGCTACAACCTCGACGACTCGATCCCCGTCCAGTACTGGAAGTACATCACCGGGATCATCGTCGACCAGGACTTCGGCGAGTCGTTGCGCACCCAGCGCGAGGTCACCGAGCTCTTCAAGGAATCGTTCCCCCGCACGCTGCGCCTCGCCGGCCTCGCCGTCTTCTTCGAGGCGTGCATGGCGATCCCGCTCGGCATCTACTCCGCCCGACGACGCGGCGGCTGGTTCGACAACGGCGCGCTCGTCAGCACCATCGTGCTGCTCTCGATCCCTCCGTTCGTGATGCTCGCGATGCTGCAGCTCGTCGTCGGCGTCAAATGGGGCATCCTCCCCGTTTCCGGTGTCGACGAAGGGATGAAGTCGTACATCCTCCCGGCGTTCGGCATCGCCATCGGTGCGATGGCGTCCACATCGAGATTGATGCGTGCC
>CAYGLH010000145.1:1054-5098 GCA_964350535.1 uncultured Ilumatobacteraceae bacterium | reverse complement strand
GAAAGCACAACCACAACTTCTGGCCTGGCTCATGTGCGATGGCGTCCACATCGAGATTGCTGCGTGCCTCACTTATTGAGACGTATCAAGAGGACTACATCAAGACCGCGCGCGCCAAGGGCGCCACCGAGCGGCGCGTGCTCGGCGTCCACGCACTCCGCAATGCGTTCATCCCCGTCGTCACCGTGCTCGGCATCACGCTCGGCGCGCTCATCGGCGGCACCATCGTGACCGAGTCGATCTTCCAGATCCCCGGCGTCGGCTTCCAGATCGCCCGCTCGATCACCTCGCGCGACGGGTTCGTGATCGTCGGGGTCTCGACGATCCTCGTCGTCCTCTACCTGATCATCAACCTCATCGTGGACATCGTGTACGCCTTGCTCGACCCCCGGATCCGCTATGACTGACCGCCACCGCAAGGCCGAACACGGCGCCCTCGAGGGACTCGCCGCGAACACCGCCGGCGACCAAGAGGTCGGTGGCGTCATCGCCGAACTGCTCGAAGACGACACCGCCGTCCGCCGCACCTTCTGGGGCGACGCCTGGCGCATCCTCCGTCGCCGCTGGCTGTTCTGGATCGCGCTCACCCTGATCGTCCTCTTCACGCTGATGGCGATCGTGCCCGACCTCTTCACCTGGCCGAGCCCCGCCAACCCCGACCCGAGCGGCGTCAACTGCTTCCTCTCCGACGCGCGGCTCCCGCCGTCGTCCCAGCACTGGTTCGGCACCGACAAGCAGGGCTGCGACTACTACGTGCAGGTGATCCACGGCGCCAAGGTGTCGATGCGCGTGGCGCTCGGCGCCACGATCGTCACCGTCGTGATCGGCCTCCTGCTCGGTGGCCTCACCGGCTACGCCGGTGGTTGGATCGACAACTCGGTCACCCGCATCGCCGACGGCTTCTTCGCCCTGCCGTACCTCGTCGGAGCGATCATCATCCTGTCGGCGCTGGCCGGCACGTCGCAGCGCACCGAGTGGCACGTCCTCGTCGCCATCGCCTTCCTCGGATGGCCGGCGGTCCTGCGATTGTTCAGGTCCACCGTGCTCCAGGTGAAGAACCTGGAGTACGTGCAGGCCGCACGGGCACTCGGTGCCAGCGACTCGCGGATCCTGTTCCGACACATCTTCCCGAACGCCGTCGCCCCGACGCTCGTCTACGCCACCGTCGGCATGGGCGCCGTGATCGCCGTCGAGGCGACGCTGTCCTTCCTCGGCATCGGCATGCCGCCGGGCACGATCTCCTGGGGCAACATGCTCACGTCGGCCCAGCAGTCCGCGATCGCCGGGCGCGACCTGCACCTGCTGTTGTTCCCCAGCATCTTCCTGATCCTCGCCAGCCTGTCGTTCGTCCTCATGGGCGAGCAGCTGCGCGAAGCATTCGACCCGAGGCTGCGCTGATGACCGAGATCGTGATCGAACCCTCCACCGCGAGCCACGGCGACGGTCCGTTGCTGTCGGTCCACGACCTGACCGTGGAGTTCCACACCGACGACGGCATCGTGCACGCCGTCTCCGACCTGAGCTACGACCTCTTCCCCGGCGAGACGCTGGCGATCATGGGCGAGTCCGGCTCGGGCAAGAGCGTGTCGGTGCAGGCCCTGATGGGTCTCATCCCACAGCCGCCCGGCAAGATCGTGAAGGGCACCATCGAATACAGCGGCCTCGGCGTCACGCAAGACCTCTTGAAGATGTCCGATCGCCAGCGCCGTTCGATCCGCGGCGCGGAGATCGCGATGATCTTCCAGGATCCCCTCACCTCGCTCAACCCGGTGTTCCCCGTCGGGTGGCAGCTCGGCGAGACGATCCGCATCCACCAGGGAGCGCGCCGGCGCGAGGCCTTCAAGCGGGCCGTCGAGCTGATGCAGCGGGTCGGGATCCCGAACGCTCCCGAACGCGCCCGCCAATTCCCGCACCAGTTCTCGGGAGGCATGCGGCAGCGGGCGATGATCGCCATGGCGCTGGCCCTCGAACCGAAGGTGCTGATCGCCGACGAGCCGACCACGGCGCTCGACGTGACGGTCCAGGCCCAGATCATGGATCTGCTCAAAGAGGTGCAGGAGCGCACCGGGATGTCCCTGATCCTGATCACCCACGACCTCGGCGTGGTGGCCTCGGTCGCCGACCGCGTGTTGGTCATGTACGCCGGACGCTGCGTCGAGACGGACACGGCCAAGCGCTTCTACGCCCGACCCGAGCATCCGTACTCGCGCGGCCTGCTGGCCTCGGTGCCCAGGCTGCTCACCGACGTCGAGCGGCTGATCCCCGTGCAGGGCCAACCGCCGAGCGTCGTCACGCTGCCCGACGGTTGCGCGTTCCACCCGCGCTGCCCGTACCGCAACGAGACGACCTGCATGGAGATTCGGCCCGAGCTGGAACCGCACGGCGCCGACAACCGCCCAGTCGCCTGCCACCGGATCGGTGAGTTCTGATGGCGCTGCTCGAGATCAACGACCTGGTCAAGAACTACAAGGAAGAGCGCACCTTCGCCCGCGGACGCCTCGGCACCGTCCAGGCCGTCTCCGGAGTGGACATCGCGATCGAGCCGGGCCAGACCCACGGCCTCGTGGGTGAGTCGGGCTGCGGCAAGTCCACCGTGGCCCGCACACTCCTGCGGCTCCAAGAGCCGACGTCGGGGACGGCGGTCTTCGACGGCAAGGACTTGTTCGCGATGAACAAGGACGAGCTGCGCGAGGCCCGCAAGGACATCCAGATCATCTTCCAGGACCCGTTCGCATCGCTCAATCCGCGGATGACCGTGCGCTCGATCATCGCCGAGCCCTGGTCGATCCACAAAGACTTCGAGGTCGACGACGAGAACGCGCGGATGCGCGAGCTGCTCCAGCAGGTCGGGCTCAACCCCGAGCACGCCAACCGCTATCCGCACCAGTTCTCCGGCGGCCAGCGGCAGCGCATCGGCATCGCCAGGGCACTCGCGCTGCGCCCGAAGCTGATCGTGTGCGACGAGCCCGTCTCGGCACTCGACGTGTCGATCCAGGCACAGGTGATCAACCTCCTCAAGGACATCCAGGAGGAGCTCGGCATCAGCTACCTGTTCATCGCCCACGACCTCGCCGTCGTGCGGCACATCTCCGACGTCGTGTCGGTGATGTACCTCGGGCGCATCGTCGAGACCGGTCCGAGGTCGGAGATCTACGACAACGCCCAGCACCCGTACACCCAGGCGTTGTTGTCAGCCATCCCCGAACCCGACCCGGAGCTCGAGGGTCAGCGCGAGCGGATCGTGCTCGAGGGCGACCCGCCGAGCCCGGTCGACCCGCCGAGTGGCTGCCGGTTCCGAACCCGTTGCTGGAAGGCCACCGACAAGTGCGCCGACGAGACACCCGAGCTCGTCGACGGCCGCAACATCGGCCACCCCGTCGCCTGCCACTACCCCGAGCGCATCGCTGAGCCGACGCCGGTCGCGTTCACGCCGACAGGCGACGCACCCGGTACGAACTGACCCGCGTACCGGCGGCCACCGCTCGACGCGATCTGGGGCACGATCGTCCCGCCGATGCGAGCTGGTCCAGGATCGTCCCGGAAACCGGGACGGATCCGGACCGGATCGCGGCCGCAGTGGCGAGGTGCTACGCGCCGAACTGGACGATGCGGGCGAAGTCGTCCGGATCGAGGCTGGCGCCGCCGACGAGGGCACCGTCGATGTCCGGCTGAGCCATCAGCTCGGTGGCGTTGCCCGGCTTGACCGATCCTCCGTACTGGATCCGAACCGCGTCGGCGGTGGTCGCATCGCTGAGCTCGGCGAGCTTGCCGCGGATCGCTGCGCACACCGCCTGGGCGTCGTCGGCCGTGGCGGTCTTGCCGGTGCCGATCGCCCAGATCGGTTCGTAGGCGATGACCAGCGCTGCGATCTGCTCGTTGCTGCGCTTCGCCAGCCCAGCTGCGACCTGACCGAGCACCTTGGACTCGGTCTCGCCCGCCTCGCGCTCGTCGAGCGTCTCGCCGACGCACATGATCGGCACCATGCCGTGGTGTTGGATCGCAGCGACCTTCTTGTTGACGATCTCGTGGGTCTCGCCGAACAGC
>CAYGLH010000145.1:707-1044 GCA_964350535.1 uncultured Ilumatobacteraceae bacterium | reverse complement strand
GCCCGCACACCACGTAGCCGACGTTGAGCTTGGCCAGGAAGACGGGCGAGATCTCGCCCGTGAAGGCGCCCTTCTCTTCCCAATGGCAGTGTTGGGCGCCGAGCCCGATCGCCATCTCGTCGCTCTCGATCACGGTCTGCACACTGCGCAGGTCGGTGAACGGCGGGTGCACCGTGACGTCGACGTCGTCGAACACCTCCTTGGGCAGCAGGTAGTGCAGCTTCTGCACCGCTTGGATCGCCTCGAAGTGGTTGTGGTGCATCTTCCAGTTGCCGCTGATCAGCGGACGGCGGGGGCTCATGAGGTCCTTCCTTCGCGCAGTGCGGCGAGTCCCGGC
>CAYGLH010000145.1:0-697 GCA_964350535.1 uncultured Ilumatobacteraceae bacterium | reverse complement strand
CAGGCCGACGTAAGGCTCGTGCGGCGAGCCGAACCAGACGACGATCAGGAAAGGGCGGTCCTGCGCGGCGGCGTGGTCGGCGAAGCGGATCGCCTCGTCGATCAGGATCTCCGAACCCTCGCCATGGAACTGCTCCGGCGGACCGCCGTTGCGGGACAGGACCGGATCGACTTCAAAGAAATTGTCGTGGGCCACCCACTCGTCGAACCCCATGGCGCCGGGCGGCAGCCTGCGGCCGAACGTGGCGAACCCTCCGTCGGCGTCGACGCCGGTGATGTCCTCGGGCAGGTGGATCAGCTTGTCCTTCTCCGCCGCCTCGCGCAGCAGCCGGGCACAGGTGTCGACCATGTCGGGCTCGAACAGCGAATCGCCGATGGGCAGCTCCTGCGCGGCGAAGAACGTGAAGCACATCGCGCCACCGATGACGAGCTCGTCGACCACGTCGAGGAGGGCCTCGACCACGCCGAGCTTGTCGGAGATCTTGGCCCCGCCGAGCACCGCGACGAACGGGTGCTTCGGCGTGTTGCGCAGCCCGAGCAACACGTCGACCTCGCGCTCGAGCAGCCGCCCCATCGCCGAGGGCACGCGCGCCGGCGGACCGACGATCGATGCGTGGGCGCGGTGCGATGCTCCGAACGCGTCGTTCACGTAGCCGTCGATGCCGTCGACCAGCTGGTCGACGAACGCCGGGTCGTTC
>CAYGLH010000144.1:7439-8653 GCA_964350535.1 uncultured Ilumatobacteraceae bacterium | reverse complement strand
AGGTGGGCGAGACGCCCGACGTGCTCGTCGGTTGCACCGGCGGGGGCTCCAACTTCGGCGGCCTCGCGTTCCCGTTCCTGCGCGAGAAGCTCGCCGGCAAGATGGCGCCGGTCATCCGCTGCGTCGAGCCGGCGGCGTGCCCCACGCTGACCAAGGGGGAGTACCGCTACGACTTCGGCGACACCGCCGGGATGACGCCGCTGATGAAGATGCACACGCTCGGCCACGACTTCATCCCCGAGCCGATCCACGCCGGTGGGCTGCGCTACCACGGGATGAGCCCCCTCGTCTCGCACCTGTACGAGGAGGGCTACGTCGAGGCGGTCGCCATCCCGCAGCGCGAGTGCTTCGCCGGGGCACTCCAGTTCGCCCGCACCGAAGGCATCGTCCCCGCGCCCGAGCCGACCCACGCCATCGCCGCCGCCGTGCGCGAGGCGCTGGCCTGCAAGGAGTCCGGCGAGGAGAAGGTGATCCTCACCGCCCTCTGCGGTCACGGCCACCTCGATCTCGCCTCGTACGAGAAGTATCTCTCCGGCGAGATGGTCGATTACGAGCTGCCCGACGAGGCGATCGCCGAGGCGATGAAGACCGTCCCCGTCATCGCCTGACCGCTCACTGTTTGCGGGTCTGATCGCTCGGCGTTTGCGGGTCGGATGGTGGCCCGCCGGCCCGGGATCCGACCCCGAAACCGAGGGTCTGAGGTTTGCGGGTCGGATGGTGGCCGGCCGACCCGGGATCGGACCGGCAAAGTCCGGGAGACTGGGCTGGCTACCCTCGGTGGATGGCATCTCGGGACGCCAAGCTGCTCGCGGAGGTCCGGGCGCTGGAGCCGCAGCGCGGGATCATCGACGCCGTGCTCGCCACGCGGGCGGTGGGCTGGGTGCGTGTCGCGGGTGCGCTGGCCGGCCTGGTGGTGCTCGGGCTGGCGTGGACCACCGACTCGTGGGCGGGTGCCCTGCTCGGAGCGATCGTCATCTTCGGCGTACCGGCGCTCAGCACGTACTCACGTCCTCCGGTCGTTCTCGCACTCGCCGGTCACGACGCGCTCGTGTTCGGCACCACGCGCATCCGGCACCGCCCGGACCGACTCGTCGACACCATCCCAGCGGCGTCGCTCGAGATCGACTTTCCGGGGGCGCTCAGCGACAAGTGGAGGGTCGGGGAGCGCAAGATCGGCATCTACCGCGGCGAGCGCTCCAGGCTGCAGGACGGGG
>CAYGLH010000144.1:0-7429 GCA_964350535.1 uncultured Ilumatobacteraceae bacterium | reverse complement strand
GCGCCACGACCGTCGCCGCCGCGAACAGCAGCCAACCGGGTCGGATCCGTCGAGGAATCCGGGGGGGCGGGAACGACCGGAGGAGGCGATCGTGGATCGACCACCGGATCGTCGCAGGAGCTCCGTCGGGTGGCGCCCGGACCGCCGCAGAACAGCGCGTCGTCCGACATCACGATCCCCGGCGCTGACGTCGTGGAGTAGCGGCAGCCGGCGAAGATGCCGTCGGTGGCCACGAGTTCCGGGCACCAGGGACCCGACGGTGGTCCGCCCGGTGCCGGTCCCCTACGGTGGGCACCATGAGCGATGAGCAGCGCACGTACGGGGGCGGCGGCTCGACCGACCCGACCCTCAAGCGGGTCCGCACCCGCCACTTCCAACGGGCGAAGCAGCAGGGCATCAAGATCAGTGGACTGACCAGCTACGACTACTTGTCGGCGTCGATCTTCGACGAGGCCGGCATCGACTTCCTCTTGGTCGGCGACTCGGCCGGCAACACCGTGTTCGGGTACGACACCACCATCCCGGTCACGGTCGACGAGCTGATCCCGCTCACCGCAGCGGTCGTGCGCGGGGTGAGCCGGGCGTTCGTCATCGCCGACATGCCGTTCGGCTCGTACGAGAACGGTCCCGATCAGGCGCTCGCCACCGCGACCCGGTTCATGAAGGAGACCGGCTGTCACGCCGTCAAGCTGGAGGGCGGCGTACGCAGCTCCAAGCAGATCAAGCGCGTCGTCCGCGCCGGCATCCCGGTGATGGCACACATCGGGTTCACGCCCCAGAGCGAGCACGGCCTCGGCGGTCACATCATCCAGGGTCGTGGCGACGGGGCCAAGCAACTGCTGGCCGACGCCCACGCCATCGAGGACGCCGGCGCGTTCGCCGTGGTGCTGGAGATGGTGCCGTCCGGGATCGCCGCCCAGGTCACCGAGGAGCTGTCGATCCCGACGATCTCGGTCGGTGCCGGGCCGCACTGCGACGGGCAGTTGCTCGTGTGGAGTGACTGGGCCGGGTTCACCCGCGGCCGCATCCCGCGCTTCGTCAAGCAGTACGCCCAGGTCGGCGAGACGCTGCTCGAGGCGGCACGATCGTTCCGCGACGATGTCGAGGCCGGCGAGTACCCCGCACCCGAGCACGAGTACAGCGAGTGAGCGACAACCTGTCACATCGGGGTCTGACACCTTGGTGACAGGTGGGGGGCGCGTAGGTTCTGGCCATGCGCATCTGGCGACTGCAGGAACTCGGTGACCCGATCGACCAGCTGAAGATCGCGGAGGAGGAACCCCCCACGCCCGGACCGGGCGAGGTGCTCGTCGATGTCGAGGCCGTCGGCCTGGCGTTCCCCGACGTACTGCAGTGCCGCGGGATGTACCAGGTGAAGTCGGGTCCCGGCTTCACGCCGGGCGGCGAGCTCGCCGGGCGCGTCTCGGCGCTCGGCGACGGTGTCGACGGCCTCGCGGTCGGTCAGCGGGTCGTGTTCCTCGGCAACGGTGGGTTGGCCGATCAGGTGGTGCACCCGGCGACCGGCGTGTTCCCGGTTCCCGACGCGGTGAGTGCCGAGACCGCCGCGGCGATCCCGATCAACTACTGCACCACCCTGTACGCGCTGCGCGACCGGGCACATCTCCAGCAGGGCGAGTCGGTGCTCATCACCGGCGCGGCCGGCGGCACGGGCACGGCCGCCATCCAGCTGTCGGCGGCGATGGGGGCGACCACGATCGCCGTCGCCGGGGGCGCCGAGAAGGTGGCGGTCCTGAAGGACGTCGGCGCCGATGTCGTGATCGACCACCGCGCCACGCCCGACTGGGTCGACGCCGTGCGCGAGGCCAGCGGCGGCGGTGTCGACGTCGCGTACGACCCGGTCGGCGGCGACACGTTCCACCAGGTCCGCCGGTGCATGGGGTGGGATGGTCGACTGTTGGTGATCGGCTTCGTCGCGGGGATCCCCGAGGTGGCCACCAACCACGCGCTGCTGAAGAGCTACTCGATCGTCGGCGTGCACTGGGGTGCGTCGCTCGGACGGTTCCCCGACTCGCTGCGCGAGCAGATGACGACCGTGCTCGACATGGCCGCGGCGGGCACGGTGGATCCGCCGCTCTACCCGCCGTACCAGTTCGAGGACGCGGCGCGAGCGCTGCAGGACCTCGCCGAGCGCAAGACCCACGGCAAGGTCGTCGTCACGCTCTGAGGCCGACCCGGCGCGTCAGCGCCGGCCGTACGGTTGCGGCGTCGCCCCCCTGCGGATGGCGAGGAGGCAGAGCACGTCGTGCACGATCGTCGCCGCGGCGAGCGCCGTGATCTCGGAGATGTCGTAGGCCGGGGCGACCTCCACGACGTCCATCCCGACGATGTCGAACTCGCCCAGCGACCGCACCAGCTCGAGCGCCTGGGCGGTCGACAGGCCTCCCGCCACCGGCGTGCCCGTGCCCGGCGCGAAGGCCGGGTCGAGGCAGTCGATGTCGAACGTGAGATAGGCGCGCCGGTCGCCGACGACCTCGCGCACCACGTCGATGGTCGCTGCCGTGCCCTCGCGATGGACCCACGGCGCGCCGAGGATCGTGAACCCGTGCTCGTCCTCGTTCGACGTGCGGATGCCGATCTGCACCGACGCCCCGGGATCGATGATCCCCTCGCGGGCGGCGCGCAGGAACATCGAGCCGTGGTCGAGGCGCGTGCCGTCGTCGGGCCACGTGTCGCTGTGGGCGTCGAAGTGGATCAACGCCAGCGGCCCGAACCGCTCGGCGTGTGCCCGCAGCAGCGGGTACGTGACGAAGTGGTCGCCGCCGAGCGAGCACATCATCGCGTCGGAGGCCAGGATCGCGGCGGCGTGCGCCTCGATCACTGCGACCGCGTCCTCCGGATGGCCGGTGTCGAGGAAGCAGTCGCCGTAGTCGGCGATCGCCAGCTCGGTGAGCGGATCGACGCCGAACGGATAGCCCGGCAGCTCGGCCAAGCCGACCGAGGCCGCACGGATCGCCCGTGGCCCGAGGCGCGCGCCGGGCCGGTTGGTGGTGGCCACGTCGAACGGGATGCCGGTGATGACGGCGTCGGCACCGGTGATGTCGCGGGTGTAGGTGCGGCGGAGGAACGAGGTCGCGCCGCCGAAGGTCATCTCCGGTTCACGCCCCGACAGTCCGTCACGCCGGATCGCCCCGTCGCCGGCGACGTCGTCGCCGGTCACGCCGACCGCTCCGGGTTGCGCCACACGATGAGTGCTGCTGCATCGTCCACGTCGGGATCCTTCATGTAGCCCTCCAGGGCGCACGGCGCCTCGAACCCGTTCTCCAGCTGGAAGCTGAGCGTGCGGTCGTACAGCCGGCCGGCCCGCACCTCGGCGATGTACTCGTCCGGGGTGAGGCGGTGCTTGTGCTCGGCGTAGCCGGGGATGACGCCTCCGGCGACGATGCCGCGCAGTCCGAGCGCCCGGACGACACCCTTGCGCAGGTCGTAGAGGTGCTGACCGATCCCGCGGCGGCGGTAGTCGGGATGGACGCAGATGTCGGTGCCGTAGTACCAGGAGCCGTTCGGGTCGTGCCCCGTCCCACCCTCGGCGATGATGTCGGTGATCCGGTGGCGCGGGGCATCGAGGTCGAACTCGACGCGCACACCGAGCCCCATCGCCACCGGCCGGTCACCGTCGAGCCCGACGAAGCAGCCCTCGGCGAACGCGTCGGCCAGCGCGCGCAGGTCGCCGGCGTCGTAGAGGTCGTCGGGGTCGGTGCTGGCGAACGTGGCGAGCTCGAGCGCCGCCAGATCGTCGGCCCATTCGGCGCGGAGCTGCTCGTAGCGCAGCGGACCGGGCGGCGACGGGCGGTCAGGCACGGGCGGCCGCCTCCACGGCGACGTACTCGTTGTCGGCCGGCGGTCCCCAGCATGCCCAGAACTCGCCGGTCGCCGGCCGCATGACGGCCGCGCCGCTCGACTCGACGTGGTAGGGCGGCGTGGCCCGCTGGCAGATCGCCGACGGTTCCCGGGTGAGCGCCATCAGCTCGTCGGCGCCGATCTCGCCGTCGGCCAGCAGCTCGGTCGCTGTGGACAGGCGGGCCTGCGAGCTGGCGAGCAGGCCGGCGTCCTTGTCGACCTCGACCGCCTGCGCGTCGGGATGGAGGGCGTGGTTGGTGTGCACGATCGGCGCATCGGCCAGCGTCTCGACCGGACGGACCGAGGGCATCGCCTCGACGACGTACCCGCAGTCGTGGCGGTCGTAGATGAGGAAGCTGTGGGCGCCGGCGAGGTCGGCGGCGAGCAGCAGGCGCAGCGCCTCGTCGGCCGATGTGCACTTCAGCATGCCGCGCACCACCGACGTCCAGGTGACGCCGCGCCGGCCGTCGAGACCCGACAGGTTGTTGATGCCGACGCACACACCGGCGGCGTTCATCCCGAGCTGGCCGAGGCACCCGGTGGTGGTGAAGACGGTCGCCGCGGGCGCGTCCGCCGGCCGCAGCCGCATGAGCACGACGTGGTCGGTGGCGGAATCGTGCATGTCCCAGGTCTGGGCGAGGAGGCCAGCGCCGTCGGCGCGCGCTGCAGGGACGACGACCGCGGTGCAGTCGTCCTCGACCACCGTCGCCGGTGGCAGGCCGCCGACGACCGCCCGCACGGTGTCGACGAAGTCGGTGAACCCGCCGACGATCACCGCCTCGGCGGGACTGATCCCGGCGGCGTCGGCCATCGCCAGCATCTCGACGTGCAGGGCCGGGTCGAACGCTTCGTGGGCGGGCAGCATCGAGTCGGCGATCTCGAGGACGTCCGCCCGCTCGAGCCGGCCACCCGACCACAGTCCGTCGGCCACGAGCCCGACGCGCTCGGCGGTGTACCGGCGGATCTCCTCGCCGTAGGTCGAGCCGTGCAGCGTCCCGATCCGCTCGGGTGGTCCGTCGGCGTCGAGGATCCGGATCGGTGGTCGTCGCATGCTCACTCCTCGGGCGTTCGCACTGGCGACACCCGACCACCACCGTACCGACCCGCGGGCCGCCCGTCCGGCGGTCGCATCCCCGGAGCGAGCGGGGTTGTAGCGTCGACCTTCGTGCTGGGCGCGACCATCGACGAGCTCCGTCAGTGCGCGCTCGACGCCCCCGACGCCTCCGGCTACTTCCCGGCGCTCTACGCCCGGGTCACCGACCAGGTGCAGGCCGCCATCGCCGCGCAGCGCTTCGGGAGCGCCGCCGACGGCGAGCGCATCGAGCGGTTCGCCGGTCGGTTCGCCGCGTGGTACTCGCGGCCGCGTGCCGGTACGCCACCGATCCCGCGGTGCTGGCAGGCGTCGTGGGATGTCGCCGGCGATGGCGACCTGCTGATCGTCCAGCATCTGTTGCTGGGGATCAACGCCCATGTCAACCACGACCTCGGTCAGGTGGTGGTCGAGTTCGTCGACGACGGTGAGTCGCTCGAGGCCATCCGCCCCGGCTTCGACGCGGTCAACACGATCCTCGCCGAGACGTATCCGCTCGTGCTCCACGATCTCGGGCGGGTGTCGCGGTGGGTTGGCGCCGCCGCCGCATGGGGAGGTGGCGCGCTGTTCAACTTCTCGCTCCGCACCGCCCGCGACCAGGCATGGCACCTCGCCACCCGGCTCGCCGCCCTCGACGTCGACGACCGTCACCGTGAGGTCGCCCACCTCGACGACCTCGTCAGCGTCCTCGCCTACCTGGTCGCCGCACCGGGCTGGCCGGCGACCTGGGTGGTGCCGCTGGCGCGGCGCTTCGAGGACCGCGACGCCCCCGCCGTCACCCGCGCCCTGCTCGGTCCACTCGTCGCGCCCCACACCTGAGCGTCCGGGCTTTCCGCCCTGTTCGGCCCCGTACCGAGGCGCCGCGGGCGCCTGACTACGGTCGGCGCGGTGACCTCCCGCCAATTCCCCCAGACCGGCTTCGCGCCCCCGCCGGGCGCCTGTGAGATCCTGTTCGTCCGGCACGGCGCCTCCGCGCCCCACGTCGAGGGCGAGACGTTCCCGCTCGTCGACGGCCACGGCGACCCGCCGTTGGCGCCCGAAGGCGTCGCCCAGGCGAAGCTCGCCGCCCGCCGGCTGATCGACACCGGCGAGCGCATCGACGCGGTGTACGTCACGACGCTCCAGCGCACGGTGCAGACGGCGCAACCGCTCGTCGACGAGCTCGGCATCGAGCCGGTCGTCGAGCCCGACCTGCGCGAGGTGTTCCTCGGCGATTGGGAGGGCGGCGAGTTCCGCAAGCGGGTCGCTGACCTCGACCCGCTCGCCGTGCGGATGTTCGAAGAGCAGCGGTGGGACGTGATCCCGAACGGCGAGTCCAACGAGTCGTTGGCCGCCCGGGTGCGCGGCGCTGTCGAGCGGATCGCCGGGCGCCATCGGGACCAGCTCGTCGTCGCGGTGGTGCACGGCGGTGTGATCGGCCAGATCCTCAACATCATCGCCGGTACCGAAGGCTTCCGGTTCGGGGGCGCCGACAACGCGTCGATCACCCATGTCGTGGTCGATCCGACCCGCTGGATCCTGCGCTGTTACAACGACACGTCGCACCTCAGCCCGACGTTCAGCACTGCGCCTGAGCCGCTCACGTGACGTGAGCGGCCCGACCTGACAGGCTGGCACGATGGATCAGCTCGAGCGCGTCCCCGAGGACTGGGACCGGGCGTTGGCGATCGTCGCCCACCCCGACGACATGGAGTACGGGGCGGCGAGCGCGGTGGCCCGCTGGACCGCCCAGGGCAAGCGGATCGCCTACCTGCTCGTCACGTGCGGTGAGGCGGGCATCGCCGGGATCCCGCCCGAGGAGTCGGCGCCGATGCGGATGGAGGAGCAGCGCGACAGCTGTGCCGTCGTCGGGGTGACCGAGGTCGAGTTCCTCGATCACGCCGACGGGCTCGTCGAGCCCGGGATCCCGCTGCGCCGCGACCTGGCGGCGGCGATCCGTCGCCACCGACCCGAGGTGGTGCTGAGCATCAACTTCCGCGACAGCTGGGGCGGTCCGAGCTGGAACCACGTCGACCACCGCGTGGTGGGGGCGACGATCCTCGATGCGGTCCGAGACGCCGCCAACCCGTGGATCTTCGCCGAGCTCGGGGAGGCGTGGGGTGGCGTCCGGTTCGTGGCGTTCGGCAGCTCGCCCAGCGCGACCCACGCCGTCGACGTCGGAGACCATCTCGATGCCGGCATCGCCTCGCTGGCATGTCACGACTCGTACCTGCGCGGGCTCGGTGAGACGGCTGCCGACGCGGAGGTCCGGCTGCGCACTGCGGCCGAGGCGGCCGGTCCGACCATCGGCGTCGATCTCGCCACCACCTTCGAGATCCTCACGCCGTAAGTCAGCGTTCCCCGGCCACGCAGGCCGCGTGTGGCCGCTCGCTCGCTGGCGCTCCGCTCGCTTGCATGGCGGACGGTTCTGGTCGGGTTGTCGCGCTGCGTTCCCCGGCCACGCAGGCCGCGTGTGGCCGCTCGCTCGCTGGCGCTCCGCTC
>CAYGLH010000143.1:392-8701 GCA_964350535.1 uncultured Ilumatobacteraceae bacterium | reverse complement strand
GCGGGTCTGGAACCTCAGCCTGCTGATCGCCACGTTCGCCCTCACGATCCTCGGCACGTTCCTCACCCGTTCCGGGCTGCTGCAGTCCGTGCACGCCTTCGGCGACGGCCCGGTGGGCGCGTGGTTCCTCACGCTGTTCGCCCTGATCGTCGTCGTCTCGCTCGGCTTGATCGCCTGGCGCGGCGACCGGCTCCGCTCGCCCGGAGCGATCGATTCGCCGCTCTCGCGCGAGGGGGCCTTCCTCGCCAACAACGTCCTGTTCACCGTGTGGGCGTTCATCATCCTGCTCGGCACGCTCTTCCCGTTGCTGGTGGAGGTGGTGCAGGATCGTCAGACGCCGGTGCTGCCGTGGCGCAAGGCGTCGGGCGAGCTGCTGCGCCAGCGGCTGTTCTGGCCCGCTGCGATGGGCGTCGGCAGCCTCGTGTTGGCAGTGGTCGTCGGCGCCGACGGTTGGGCGCCGCTCGTCGCGTTCGGGCTGGCCGGGTTCGCCGCCGGTGCGGCCCTGCGCCAACTGGCGCTCGCCACCCGTCGCCAGGGGTGGCGCGGCTTCGTCGGGCGGGCCAACGGCGGGATGGTCGTGCACCTCGGGGTGATCATGATCGCCGTCGGCCTCGCCGCGTCGAACAGCTTCACCCACTCCGCCACGCTCGAGCTCACCCAGGGCGAGGTCGTCACGTGGGGTGGGCACGAGTTCGAACTGGTGTCGGTGACCGAGACGACGAACGACCGGCAGAGCGAGCGGGTGCTCGCCGCACAGGTCCGCCTCGACGGCGGTGGCGTCTACGAGCCGGCGATCACGACGTACCTCAACATCGGGCAGGACGTCGGCACCCCGGCGGTCGACAACGGGTTCACCAAGGACGTGTACCTCACGCTCGAACCGGGCACGGAGCCCGGCGCGTCCAGCGCGACGATCCGCGTGTTCGTCAAGCCGATGATCATGTGGCTGTGGATCGGCGGGCTGCTGATGGCCGTCGGCACCGTGCTGGCGGCGTTCCCTGGTTCGCGCCGGCGCCGCCCGACCGACCCGGTGTCGGCCCCGCTGCCGTCCGCGGCAGCACCGGCGGCCGAACGCGTCGATGGCCCGTCCGGTGGCCCGCCGGCGGACGGATCGGTGGAGGATGGATCGGAGCCCGAGTCGGCGGAGGTCCCGGCATGACGACACTCGACGACGCGCCGACCACGCCCGAGCCGGAGGCCGGCGGGACCGCGTCGGGGACGCGCAAGATCGCCCCGTGGATCGCGCTCGGCATCGCGCTCGTGATGGTGGGCCTCTTCGTCGTGCTGGTGAGCGCAGGCGGCGACGACGCCAACACCGCCGACTCGCACCTGCTCGGCCAGCCCGCGCCCGAGGCCACGGGCACGCTCGACGACGGAACGCCGTTCGACCTCGCCCGCCGCAAGGGGAGCTGGGTCGTGCTCAACTTCTTCACGGCCGACTGCGTGCCCTGCATCCAGGAGCATCCCGAACTGGTCGACTTCGCCGAACAGCAGGCGGCGCTCGGCACCGACGGCGCCGAGTTCTACTCGGTGATCGTCAACGACACCGTCGAGGACGTCGACGAGTTCTTCGCCGACTACGGCGGCGACTGGCCGAAGATCTACTCCGAGCACGGCGAGTTCCCCGTGGCGTTCGGCGTGTCGGCCGTTCCCGAGACGTGGATCGTCGACCCGAACGGCATCGTGCGCGTGCGGATCATCTCCAAGGTCACCGCCGACGACCTCAACGTGACCCTCCAGCAGCTGCGCGAGAGCACGTGAACGCCGGTCAGCTGAATCGTGCCGCCAAGAGCTGGATCGGGTGGTCCGTGCTCGCCGTCGTGGCGGTGGTGTTCCTCGCCGTCGGCGCCACGCGCGACGGCGGTCCGCAGACGCCCGAGGACCGCGTCGACGCCATCACCCAGCGCATCGCCTGTCCGATCTGCGACGGCGAGAGCGTGTTCGAGTCGGCCAACAACGCGTCGCGCGACCTGCGCAACCAGGTCGCCGAACTGGTCCGTTCGAACGAGCTCGGCGACGACGAGATCATCGCCTTCATCGAGACCCGCTACGGCGCCGATGTGCTCTTGGTGCCGCGGGCCACGGGGTTCGACGCCCTGATCTGGGTGATCCCGGCGATCGTGTTCGCCATCGCCGTCGCCGCGCTCGCCGTCACGTTCCGCCGGTGGCGTCGGGACGCCGATGCGATCCCCGACCCGACCGACGACGACCGGGCGATGGTCGACGCCGCGCTGCGCGCGGAACACGGCCGCGACGACGACCAGGGCCCGGCGCCGTCGTGACCGGCACACCGACCGACGACGCCACCGAGACGAGCAGCAGCAACCCGATCGACCCGCGGCAGCGCGGTGCCGAGCTCGACAAGCTGGCGGCCCTCGAGGAGGAGCGCCGGTTCTTGCTGCGGTCGCTCGACGATCTCGAGCGTGAGCACGACGCGGGCGACGTCGACGATGGTGACTACGAGACGCTGAAGGACGGCTACACGGTGCGCGCCGCCGCCGTGCTGCGCGAGATCGATGCCGGTCAGCGACGGGTCACCGCCCGGCCGCCGCGCCGGTGGGGGAGGGTCGTGCTGATCACGGTGGCGATCGTCGCGCTGGCGGTCGGGGTCGGCCTCGTGCTGGCGAACGCGCTCGGTGAGCGCGGCGCCGGTCAGGAGATCACCGGCCGGACGCCCGGCGACGAGGTCCGGGTGCTGCTCGCCGACGCGCGGGCGGCGATGAACCAGGGCCGGTTCGACCTCGCCAACGAGCTGTACCGCACGGTCGACGAGCGCGAGCGCGACCGCGGCGTCGACAACGCCGAATCCCGCGCCTACTACGGCTGGACGCTCGCCCTGCTGACCGTCGGCAACCCCGATGAGGAGCAGGCGAACGCGATCCTCGACGCCGCGGTGCTGGCGTTGTCGCAGGCGATCGAGATCGAGCCGACCTACCCCGACCCGCACTGCTTCATGGCGATCGTCGAGTTCGAGTTCCGCGACGACGCCGAGTCGGCGTTGCCGTACGTGGAGATCTGCGAGGCGAGCAACCCGCCCGGCGACATGGCCGAGCTGATCACCCCCTTCGCCGAAGAGATCCGCACCGCCGTCGACACCTGACCTGTCACAAAGGTGTCAGACCCCGATGTAACAGGTTCGCCGCCTCAGGTCTGGGGCGGTGGCCAGACCTTGCCGCGGGTGACACGGTCGCCCTTCCGCCGCAGCACCCACACGCTGGCCTTCCGCCATTCGACCGGGGTGTCGACCTCCATCCCGCGACGGTGCAGCGCAGAGATCACATCGCCGATCACGTCACCGTGGCTGCACAGCACCGCACCGTCCTCGATGTCGGCGATCAGTTCGAGGACCTCTTCGAAGGCGGTGCCCTCACCGAGCCGCTTCTCGACGTGCACATCGGTGCCCAACTCGGCGGCGAGGGGCTCGAGCGTCTCGATGCAGCGGGCGTAGGGGCTCGAGTAGAGCACCGTGGCGCCCTTCTTCGACAGGCGGGCGGCGAGCGCCTTCGCCTGGCGTTGCCCGGCGTGGCTGAGGGGGCGGCCGGCGTCGTCGCCGTCCCACGCCGCCCGGTCGCCGGCTTTGGCGTGCCGGACGAGGTAGATGCTCGATGCCGCGCCCATGCGGTCAGACGGTCTCGCCGGTGAAGGCCGTGTGGCGGGCGGTCATCTGGCGGACGACGACGATCCAGGCGATCGCTGCCAGCACGTTGAGCACCGCGGTCAGGATACCCGTCGTGGCCGAGTCGCTGATCGTCTCGGCCACCGACGTCATGTCACCGGTCGGGAGGCCGCGACTGGCGAGCGTGTCGAGTTGGTTGATGGTGACGATGAGCGGCAGCACCCCGAACAGCGCGAACCACGCCCACAGGGGGGTGCTCTCGCCGGACGAGCGCCACTGGCCGTCGGATGCAGCTGGGTCGGATGCCTTCCACAGCTCACGCAGCATGAGGAACGGGATGACGAACAGGATCGGCGGGAGGATCCAGCCGAAGACGGCGAACAGCGGGCTCCACGTCGTGTCGCGACCCGCGGTCCGCAGGTTCGACGCGATCCGGTACATCCAGATCACCGTGACGATCGCGGTGGCGAAGGTGATCGCGCTGACCAGCGTCTGCACGGCCGTGAGTGGGCCGATGGCGTCCTCGAACTCGTCCTGGCTGATCAACCCGTCGAGGAAGTCGTCGGCGTCGGACACCACGCCGGCCGACATGATCGCCGTGATCACGGTGGCGATGGCGACGATGCCGACGAGCACGACGATCGCCGATGCGAGCCGGGTGACCCCGGAGTACGGACCGCCGCCGCGTCGGGCAGCGGTGAGGTCGGGAGGTGGCGGCGGCGGGGGCGGTGGTGGAGGCGGGGACGGCGCGTCGCCCACGGCCGACCACGCTAGCCCGCAGCAGGAATGTTGGAAGCGCTTCCGTCGTGCGACGTACGCGGCGCGCCGCGATCGCGCCTACTTGGCGTCCGACCAGCGCGGAACGATCGCGGTGTCGGCGACGAAGCGCACCGGTGGGCCGTCGGTGGCGGGTGCCCAGCGCGCCGCGGCCTCCTGCAGGGCATCGTCGAGCGCTGTGGCCACGCTCTCCGCGGACGCCAGCGGGGTGTGGACCAACAGCTCGTCGTGGAGGCACAGGACGATCCGGGCGTCGAACGGCCGACAACGTGCCCGCACGAGCACGGCCCACAACTTGAACAGCTCCGCCGCCGCACCCTGCACCATTGCGTTGCGGCCGTAGCGTGCACGAGCGGCGGCGCGCGATCGGCTCCCGGGGCCGTCGTCGTCGGCACCGCCCATCCGCACCAGCCGACCGCCGTAGGTGCGCAGGTCGTTGCCGCCCGCCGCGGCGTCGGCTGCCGTCCGCAGGTAGCCCATGGCCACGGGATACGCCCGTTCCAGTCCGCGCAGTGCCTCGGCCCCCGTGCCCGTCGTCTGGCCGTACATCGCACCGAGCACGGCCACCTTGGCGACGTCTCGGGGAACGCCCAGCCTGGTCGCCACCGGCGCGTACATGTCGGGGTCGGCGGTCGCTCTCGCCAGCGCCTCGTCGCCGGACACCGCCGCCAGGACGCGCGGCTCGATCTGCCCGAGGTCGGCGCGGACGAAGACGTGGCCGTCCTCTGCCACCACCGCCGGCCTGACGTCGGCGGGCAGGTTGTGCAGCCCGGCCGTCGCGGTCATCCGCCCGGCGGCACCGTCGGAGCCCGACCACTGCCCACGCAGTCGACCGTCCGAGCCGACGTGTTCGTCGAGCCAGCCATAGCCGAACGTCGTTCGGATCCGCTCGGCCTTGCGCCAGCGCAGCAGCGCGTCGACGATCGGGTGGTCGTCGCGCATCGATTCCAGCCGCCACGCCCTGGTGTCCTCGACCTCGATGCCGACCCGACGGAGCATCGACTTCACCTGCCCGGGATTGCGGAGGTCGTACGGCTGGTCGGCATCCGCGACGGCGTCGGGAAGCAGTTCGAACACCGTGCGATCAAGCCGGGCGATGGCGGCTGCAGCGTCGGTGGCGGTGGCCGGGCGGGGCCCGATGAACGAGGCGACGATCGCCTCCGCCACGGGGATCGAGACCGGCAGTCCGTCGCGTTCGAGCTCGGCGCACAGCAGCTCCGCCGCCGACTCGCTCGGCACGGTGCGTGCGGCGCCGAGGCGGGCGAGCATCTCGGACTGGCGACGTTGCACGTCGAGCGCGAGCCGGGCCCACGTTGCGAGTCGGCCCGCGCTCTCGCGCCAGCCGCCATCCGCCCAGTCGGGCGACAGGTAGCCGTCGCTGCGCACCGGGTCGTCCGCCGAGCCGGTGTCGAGGGCGTCGAGGCTGAACAGGTCGGCCTCCACCCGCTGCGGCACCGCGCTCCGGTCGAGACCGTGGGCCGTGGCCCACACCCTGGCAGCGTCCGCCCGCCAGCCGCCGACCAGCAGCCGGTGGGCGGCGGCCAGGTCCCAGCACCGGGTGGGTCGGACGCCACCGGCCACGAGCGCCGCGGGCGTGGCGTGCGACCACCACACCCAGCGCGGCGTCTCTTCCTGCTCGACCTCCGCGACGGCGGCGTGCATCTTCTCGGCCGCGAGTTGTGTCGCGGACCCATCCGAGCGGACGAGCACTGCTCCGACCGTGTCGTCGACCGCCAGCGCGACGAGTGGCGCCGGCACCCGATCAGCCCCAGCCGAGCTCGTGCAGCCGCTCGTCGTCGATGCCTGCGGCGTGGGCGATCTCGTGGATCACCGTCACGTACACCTCGTCGGCGAGATCGTCCTCGTCCTCGCAGAGGTCGCACAGCGCCTTGCGGTAGATCGACACGACGTCGGGGCCCTCCATCCCGGTGCGCTCGGTGTGCGGTACGCCCTCGTACAGGCCGAGCAGATCGGGCTCGTCCGGATTGCGGTCACGCACCTGGACGACGACGTTGTCGAGGACGTGCAGCAGCTCGTCGGGGAGATCGTCGAGTGCGGCCGCGACGAGCGCCTCGAAGCGGTATTTCGGCACCAGCTCCATGCCGGTGTCAGTTCAGCAGGTTGAGACCCTCGCTGTAGACCTTCTTCGGACGCATGTCGACGGCGATCTGCCGGGCGATCTCGTGGAAGGCCTGCGCCGCTTCGGAGTCGGGCTCGACGGCGGTGATCGGCTTGCCCGTGTCGCCGCCCTCGCGCAGCTCCGGCACGAGCGGCAGCTTGCCGAGCAGCGGGACGTCGAGCTCGTCGGCGAGCGCCTGGCCGCCGCCGGCGCCGAACAGCTCGTACCGCGTGCCGTCGTCGCCGGTGAACCACGACATGTTCTCGATGATGCCGCGCACCGGCAGATTGACCTTGGCCGCCATGGCCGCCGACAGCGACGCCACCTTCTGTGCCGCGGGCTGCGGGGTGGTGACCACGAACACCTCGCCGCGCGGCAGGTACTGCGACAGCGACAAGGCGATGTCGCCGGTTCCGGGCGGCATGTCGATGAGCAGGAAGTCGGGCTCGTCCCAGTACACGTCGGTGAGGAACTGCTCGAGCGCCTTGTGCAGCATCGGACCTCGCCAGATCACCGCCTGGCCCTCGGGCACGAAGTAGCCGATCGAGATGCAGCGAACACCCCAGGCCTCGGGCGGGACGAGCATCTCGTCGATCACGGTCGGGTCGCGGTCGGTGCCCAGCATCCGCGGGATCGAATAGCCGTAGATGTCGGCGTCGACGACGCCGACCGAGTACCCCTGCGCGGCGAGTGCCACGGCGAGGTTGGTGGTGACGCTCGACTTGCCCACGCCGCCCTTGCCCGACGAGATCAGCAACGGACGCGTCTTCGAGGTGTTCTTGGCGAACGGGATCTCCCGACCCTCGGCATGTCCGTGCGCCTGGTGCTGGCCGGCCGATGCGCCGGCGTCGCCGTGGAGCTGCTTGCGGAGCTCCTCGCGCTCGTCGTCGGTCATCACGGTGAACTGCAGGTCGATGGTGTCGACGCCGTCGAGGGCCGTGGCGGCGTCGCTGACGCGCCGCTGGATCTCGCTCTTCAACGGGCACCCTGGGACGGTCAGCGCGATGAGGATGCCGACCTCACCGCCACCGCGGATGTCGACCCCGCGAAGCATGTTGAGGTCGACGATCGATCGGTGGAGCTCGGGGTCCTCCACCGGGCGGAGGGCCTCGACGATCAGGTCTTCGGTCACTGCGGTGGCCATGGCTCCCATTGTGGGGTGACGAGGGGGAATTTGCACTACGCCCGTAGGGCAATCGTCGACGACTCGGCAGTAGCCTGAGTGCATGGCCAAGCGGGACGTCGCTTCGAGCCCGGGGTTCACCGCCACGGTGTCGGCGATCACCGACGCGTTCGGCGACCCGACGAGGCGCTCGATCTTCCTCTACGCCCGTGAGCGCTCCACCGGAGGCGGCGACGGCGTCACGGCGTCGATGGTCGCCGAGGAGGTGGGCGTCCACGCCAACGTCGCCCGCCACCACCTCGACAAGCTCGCCGCCGGCGGCTACCTCGAAGTGTCGTCGGGCAAGGCTGCGGCGGGGCGGGCGGGGCGCCCGTCGAAGCGCTACCGGGCGAGCGACGACACCGCGCACCCCGGCGACTTCCCGATGCGCAGCGACGATCTGCTGCTGGCCTTGCTCGGTCGAGCGCTCGACCGGTTGCCGCCCGTCGAAGCGGAGGCGATGGCCGAAGAGGTCGGTGCCGAGTACGGACGCGTGATGGCCGCCGGGCTCACCGGCGACAGCGTTGCCGCAGGCCAGCGGTCGCTCCGCTCGGCGGTCCGCGCGGTCGCCGCCGCACTCACCGCCCACGGCTTCGCCGCCCACGCCGAGGGCCGCAACGACGAACTGCGGATCA
>CAYGLH010000143.1:0-301 GCA_964350535.1 uncultured Ilumatobacteraceae bacterium | reverse complement strand
GCAACGGCTCATCCGGTGATCTGCGCTGTCGATCGCGGCATGGTGCGGGGCATGCTCGGCGCGCTGTACGACGCCGGCGCCGACGATCTGCACGCCGTCACCACCGAGTCCAGCGTCGCCCGCGGCGACACCTACTGCGCCACCGCCGTCTGACACGATCCCCGCAGCTGTTCGTGGGTCGGATCGAGGGTGGTGGGCCCCGGATGTGACCCGCACACCGTGTCGCAGCTGTTCGTGGGTCGGATCGTGGGTGGTGGGCCCCGGATGTGACCCGCAAAGATCGGAGGCTCGTGCCACCGCT
>CAYGLH010000142.1:3481-8720 GCA_964350535.1 uncultured Ilumatobacteraceae bacterium | reverse complement strand
GTCCTCACGAAGGTGTACACGAATACCGGCACCGCTGGTTTCGGCTGGACGCTCGCGGCGCCCGACGGCACGGTGTACCGGTAATTACACCTCGAGGAGGATCTGCGCGGGTGGGAGGTCGGCGACAGCGTGCGGGCGGGCGACGTGATCGGCTCGGTCGGCAACACCGGCAACAGCAGCCCCGACAACTACCACCTGCACTTCGAGTACCGGCCGAACAACGTGCCGGCCGACTCGTACCACCTGCTCGACATCCCCGACTGGTGCCACCGCTGGTGACCTGACGTTCGTGGGACCGGTTCCAGGCGCTGGGGCCGGGTTCTGCGACGCAGACGGACGGAGACGGGCTCAGCGCAGCTTGTCGGCGCGCATGATCACTTCGCGGGCGAAGGGATCGAGCTGGCGCCCGGAGATCCGCTCGGTGATCTGGATCGCCTGGGTCGGGTCGTCGACCAGGCCGCTCCAGCGGATGTAGCCGCCCATCACGCCGACGATGCGATCGCCGACCTCGTCGCCGTGCACCAGCACCTTGGTGCCGTGGGACAGCAGGTCCTGGATCTCGCGGTACAGCGACTTCAGATAGGGGTCGACCGCGTCGCCGTTGAACGGGCGATGGCGGTACGGCATCTGCAGTTCGTCGTAGTTGTGCAGGTTGTGCGGCGCGGAGATGATCGAGATCACGCAGCCGAAGCCGTTCTCCCGCAACCAGATGATCTCCTCCTGGCGGCGGACGCGACGATGGTTCTCGCCGACGCCACCGGGGCGTTCACAGATCGCCAGCTTGTCCTTGAGGATCCAGGTGAAGTTCCTGGGGGTGATCCCGAGGGCCCACTTCCCACGTAGCCGTGGCGGCATTCAGCGGGCCTCCTGGAGTCGTCGTGGGGACATAGCAGCGTCGCATCTTACTGGTCCAGTGCTTCGAACGGGAAGACGGCGAGGCGTTGTTCTGTTCGGGCGACCCGTCGCCGGCCCGTCACCTCGCAGGCCACCCGCTCGCCGCGCGCCACCTGGAGGACCCGTTCGACCGCCGCGGCGTCCGGCGGATAGCCGTCGACGGTCAGCCAGCGGCGCACCGCTCGCCGGGCGAGCGCCGGCGGCGCCGTGGCGAGTGCCCGTGCGTCGGTCGGGTCGAGCTCGGCGGCCAGTCGGTCGAGCGTGGCGTCGTCGTCGCGCAGCAGGCGGGCGGCCCGATCGAGGAGCGGGGCGACGTCGCGGTCGGCGATGTCGCCGAGCAGCGGCAGCACCTCGTGGCGGATCCGGTTGCGCCAGAACCGGGGATCATCGTTGCTCGGGTCGTCGGCGACCACGATGTGCAGGTCGGCGCACAACGCCCGGGTCTCGGCGCGACGGAGCGCGAGGATCGGGTGGGTGGCGGGGTCCATCGCGGCCATGCCGCGCCCGCCGCTGCCGCGGATCAGGGCCAACAGCAGCGATTCGGCCTGGTCGTCGACGGTGTGGCCGTGGAGCGCTGCGGTGCCGAGCAGTGCTCGGCGGGCATCGCGGGCCCGCGCCTCGAGGTTCGGGCCGTCGTCGAGGCGGGCACGCTCGAGCCGGAAGGCGACGCCGAGGCGTTCGGCGACCGTCGCTGCCCGTCGTGCGTCGCCCGCCGAACCCTCGCGCAGCCCGTGGTCCACGTGGACGGCGGTGACGTCGCAGCCTGCGGCGACGGCGAGGACGGTCATCGCCGAGGAGTCGGCACCCCCGGACAGGGCGCAGACGACCGGCGTGCCGGCGGGCGGGAAGGTGCACCGCTCGAGAAGTGGCGCCGTCCGCTCCGGGTCGAAGCCGGTCCGGACTCCGGAACGATCGTGGCCCGGCACGGTCCTCCCCGGCGCTCGGCCGGCTAGAGGTCGGCCTGGCGGGACTGCTCGGCGTCGGGGTAGTTCTGCGACGAGACCGTCTTGAGGTACCCGGCGACCAACGCGACTCCGGCGGCGATCGACACGATCAAGAGGACCACGCCGATCCACCAGTACCAGATGTTCGCAGCGAGCATGGAGGAGAGACTAACGGGGCGGCCCGATCGCCACCCACTTCCGAGGTCAGCCGACCTTGCCGTCGCCGTCGAAGTCGGTCTGGAAGCACAGCTCGATCCGCGACAGCAGATCGGCCGGCATCTCGTCCTCGTGGCACTTGGCCTGGATCACCTGTTTCAGCTCGGCGTGGAAGTCGAACGCGCTGAGGCAGTCCGGGCACCCGTCGAGGTGCTCGCTGGTCGATCGTCGCGCCGTGTCGGACAGCTCGGCGTCGAGGAAGTTGTAGAGCTCTCTCAGGGTGTCGTTGCAGTCGTTGCCATCACATTCGGACATGTCAGTTCTCCGCTGCGCCGGGGGTCGTCCCCGCCGGTTCGGGGGTCGTGATCCCGCGGTCGTGTGCGTAGTCGTACAACGCCTTCTGCATCGCTTTTCTTCCCCGGTGCAACCGCGACATCACGGTGCCGATCGGGATGTCGAGGATCTCGGCGATCTCGCGGTACTGGAAGCCTTCGACATCGGCGAGCACGACGGGCAGCCGGAAGTTGTCGGGGAGGTCCTCGAGCGCCTGCTTCACCTCGGCGTCGGGGAGGAGCTCCATCAACGACTCCTCGGCCGATCGACCGATCGATGCGTCGCCGAGCGTGTTCAGCCGGCGATAGAGGTACATGTCCTCGACGTCGGCGAGGTCGCTCTCGTCGGGCCGACGCTGGCGTGCCCGGTAGCTGTTGATGTACGTGTTGGTGAGGATGCGGAACAGCCAGGCCCGCAGGTTGGTCCCGTCCTTGTAGGTGTGGAAGCTGCGGAAGCCCTTGAGGTAGGTCTCCTGCACCAGGTCCTCGGCGTCGGCGCGGTTGCGCGTCATGCGCAGGGCGGTCGAGTAGAGCTGCGGCGCGTACTCCATCGCCTGCTCGGCGAAGGTCGCCTGGTCGGCCATCGTGTGCGACCCTAGCGGGTGCCGGTCAGGTGAGGTCCTCGACGACCTGGTCGATCGCCGCGACGAACCGTTCGAGATAGTCGGCGAGGAGCGCCCGCTCGTCCGGCTCGAACGTGTTGAGGATGCGCTCGAGGATGGCGATCCGGCGGGCCGAGACGTCGCGGTGCACCTTGCAGCCAGCGGGCGTGGCGCGGATCATCACGATCCGCTTGTCGCCGGGTGAGGGGAAGCGCTCGGCGAGCCCGTCGTCGACCAGGCGTTGCACCGCCCGCGTCGCCGTGGAAGGGTCGATCCGCAGGCGTTCGGCCAGCGAGCTCATCGTGCGCTCGCGCCGGACGAGCAGGTCGAGGGCGTCCATTTGCCCCTGCATCAAGGGGCAGTCGAGCGAGCCGTACAGGTAGTCGCGCAACGCCCCGGCGGTGGCACCCCGGCGGAGCTCGATCCACGCCGTGCCGACGCGCATCGCGTGCTCCAGGTCGTAGGGGTTGGTCAGGTCGATGCTGACCGGCTCGCTGGAAACGCCGCTCATGTACTTCGGTACGCTACCGAGCGATGTCGGCCGGAACGGGGACGGAAGCGACGGACCCGACGGATCCCACGGCGCTCGAGGCGCTGCATCCGTTGGCGACCGGTGAGGTCGAGGTGCGTGCCGTGGGGGTCGGACGCCCCGGGTTGCGCCATCGCGAGGTGTACACCACCCGCGGTCTGTTGACCGTGTTGTGGCACGAGCCGGCCGAGGGTGCGGCCCTGCCGGCGGCGATCGTCGCGTGCGGCGGAGCGATGGGCGGCGTGCTCGGGCCCGGCCACGGGCTGTACCACGACCTCGGCGAGCGGTGGGCCGAGCGTGGTGTGCGGGTGCTGCGCGTCGGCTACCGGGAGCCGAACAACCTCGACCTCTGCGCCCACGACGTGGCCTGTGGGGTGGAGCTGGCACGCGACGCTGGGGCCGAGCGCGTCGTGGTGATGGGACACAGCTTCGGCGGAGCCGCCGCGATCAGGGCCGCAGTGGTGATGCCTGCCTCCGTCGTCGGTGTGGTCACCTTCGCCACGCAGTCGGCGGGGTGCGAGGTCGCCGGCGCGCTGGCCGGACGCCCCTTGCTGCTCTTCCACGGCGACCGCGACGAGCTGCTCCCGCCCGACGCCAGCCGGATGGTGCAGGCGATCGCCGGCCACGGCGAGCTGGAGATCCTGCCCGGCGACGGCCACCTGCTGGCGAAGAGCCACGACGTGATGCGTGAGCGGCTCGACGACTGGTTGCCCGACGTGCTCGACATCTCAGGCGCCCCCGGCGCCCGCTCGTAGCTCAGCTTCGCTGTCTTTATTAGGTGTGCCTAATATGTGTGGGTGACCTCGATCGATCTTCTCGTCGTTGCCGCCGGCCTTGCCCACTCCGTGCCCGGTGCCGAGCTCCGGCTCCGTTGCGCCGCCGGAGATGCCGTGGTCGTCGGCACTCGGCCCGACGCCAACCTCTCGCCGTGCGCGCTGCGCAGCATCATCATCTCCGCCGTCACCGAAGAGCGGCGCCGTCCGTTGCTGCGGGTCGCCGACATCGAGTTCGGCGGCTCGCTGGAGGACGTGGGGGGCGGCGTCATCCGCAGTCGCACCCCGTGCGGCATCGAGCAACGATGGGTGGCGTGTCGGCTCACGCCCGAGACGGTGCTGGCGCTGCTCGATGACGCCGGGCCCGACGGGATCCCGGCCGATGCGATGCACGCCCGCCTCACCTACGATCACGACCTCGCCGTGTCGGTGCTGTCGATCACCGCCGAGCGCCGCGAGTTCGAGGGGCGGCTCGACGCCGTCGCCGCCGACGTCGCCGCATCGTGCTTCGCCGCCGAGCTCATCCAGGGTGCCACCGGCGTCAGCTGGTCGCCGCGGTGATCGTCGACGTCGGCGGAACCGCCGCACACACCTCCAGACTGGGGACCCCATGAGCGCGATGTACGGAACGGTCGAGCACGTCGAGCGGTTGTCGCCGACGATGGTTCGCGTGGTGTTCGGGGGTGAGGGTCTCGGCGCGTTCGCCCCTGCGCTCGAGACCGATCAGTACGTCAACGCGCTGTTCGTGCCGGACGGCGCGCCGTACGGCGTTCCCTTCGAGCCCGACGAGGTGAAGGAGTTGGCGCCGGAGCTGCGCCCGCGGGGCCGCCGCTACACGATCCGCGCCTGGGACGAGGCGGCCCGTCGGGTCACCATCGACTTCGTGGCGCACGGCGACGTCGGCTACGCCGGCCGCTGGGCGCAGCGCGCGACCCCTGGCGACCGGCTGCAGATGGTCGGTCCGAGCGGCGGCTACCGGCCGGACCCCGACGCCGGTTGGTACCTGATG
>CAYGLH010000142.1:0-3471 GCA_964350535.1 uncultured Ilumatobacteraceae bacterium | reverse complement strand
GCTCGAGACGCTCGACGCGGATGCGGTCGGGGCGGTGCTGGTGGTGGTCGACGGGGCCGACCACGAGATCGAGCTCGCCGCTCCGTCGGGTGTCGCGATCCGGTGGCTGCACCGCTCGACCAGTGCCGACCCTGAGTCGCTGCTCGCCGACGGCGTGCGGGCCGTGGAGTGGCCCGACGGCCTCGTCGACGTCTTCGTGCACGGCGAGGCCGCGGAGGTGCGCGCAGTGCGCGCCTTCCTGGTCGGCGAGCGCGGCGTCGACCGTGCCGGCGCCTCGATCTCGCCGTACTGGCGTCGTGATCACACCGACGAGCAGTGGCGCGAGGTCAAGCGTCAGTGGCTCGCCGAGCAGGCCGCCGACGTCTGAGCACCGGACGACGCGACCCCGCACGGGTCACTGTCAGTTGGTGACGAGGATCCGTTCGCTGGCGAAGGCGCCCACGCCGACGTGCTGGTCGCCGATGTTGACCGTGAGGGTGCCATCGGGCGACGACGCCACCACGATGCCCTGGTTGCCAGGGCAGATCGACGACGACTCGAGGAACTCGAGCAGCCCAGGAGCGAACTCGAGCTCCTCGGTGATGCGTTCGACGGTGAACGACGTGCCGACCTCGACGGCTGACAGCGAGAGGTGGTCGGGCGCCTCGTAGTCGGAACCGGGGATCGGGTTGCCGTGCGGGCACGTGGTGGGGTGCCCGAGCAGGTCGTCCATCGCCCGCTCGACCGACTCGCTCATCACGTGCTCCCACTTGCCGGCCTCGTGGTGAGCCTCGGCCCAGGGGAGGTGCAGCACGTCGGTGAGGAAGCGCTCGGCCAGACGGTGGCGGCGCACGGTGCGCTCGCCGAGCTCGCGGCCCTTGGCGGTGAGCGTGATCACCTTGTCGACGTCGACCAAGCCCTCGGACTCCATCCGCTTGATCATCTCGCTGACCGCCGGCCGGCTGACCTCGAGACGCTCGGAGATGCGTGCCTGGATGACGTCGATGTCGTCCTCGCGCAGCTCGAAGATGGCCTCGCAGTACTCCTCGAAGGCGGGATGGTGCTCACCGGGTGCGGGCATGGTCCCAGGCTACCCCAGGGGTGCGCGACGCGGGAGGGGTCGGACGCGACGTGCGTGCCGGTCAGGCCGGCTCGGGGCGCTCGTGGTCGAGGTCGTACTGGTAGCCCTGCTCGAGCAGCTCTTCGAGCTTGGCGCCGGTGAGCACCTCGCCGAGGTTGCCGTGCGCGACGAGGATCTCGCCGGGCGACGGGCGACAGCTGGCGTCGGGCCAACGGTCTGGTTCCCACAGGGCACCGCGACGGAACGCCTTGGCGCAGTGGATGAAGCCGTGCTCGACGGTGACGCCGATCGCCGCCTTCGGGCGGCGGACGTCGTCGGTGAACAGGTCGAGCACGGCGGGGTCGGTCGTGATGCAGGCCCGTCCGTTGATCCGCAGCGTCTCGCCGAGCCCGGGGATCACGAACAGCAGGCCGACCTGACCCTGCTCGACGATGTTGCGGATCGAGTCGAGGCGGTTGTTGCCGCTGAGGTCGGGGATCGCCAACCGATGTTCGTCGAGCACCTTGACGAACCCGGCAGGACCGCCGCGCGGCGACACGTCGAGCAGACCGTCGGGGTTCGATGTGCCGACGAGCACGAACGTCGACTGGGCGAGGAAGTCGCGACACCCCTGGTCGAGGAACGTGGTTTCCTTGTTGAGGACGCCCTCGGAGGGCTCGCGGTAGAAGTCGCGGAGCGCGTCGGTCGACGTGACGACGTGGTCGAAGGCGGTGTGGGGGTCGGCGGCGGGCATGGCAGTCCTCAGTGGCGGTGGTGGTGGCGGTGGTGGCGGCGCCACCGACGACTCACTCGCCGATCTGCGCCTGGGTGTACAAGTCGATCCCGATGTCCTCGATCATCGAGAGCTGGGTGTCGATCCAGTCGAGGTGCTCCTCCTCGCCGAGCACCAGGTGCTCGAGCACCTCGCGGGTTCCCGGATCGCCCTCCTCCATGGCGAGCACGACACCCTGTCGATAGCGGGCGATCGCCTCCAGCTCGACCTCGCGGTCGAGGTCGAGCTGCTCCTTCACGGTCTCGCCGATCCGCACGGGGCCGATGCGCTGCAGGTTCGGCATGCCGTCGAGCAGGATGATCCGATCGATCAGCTTCTCGGCGTCGTGCATCTCCTCGATGGACTCCTCGCGATACTTCGAGGCAAGTCGCTGCCATCCCCAGTTCTCGCACAACTTGGAGTGTGCGAAGTACTGGTTGATCGCCGCCAACTCGGCCGTGAGGGCCTCGTTGAGGAACTCGATGAGCCGTGGGGAGCCGTCCATGGACGCGACAGTACACGACCCGATTCACCCCGTCACCTGGGCGAACGCCTCAGGCCGCGGCGTGGCGGAGCGCATCGGCGGCGGCCAACAGGCGCTCGATCGAGTCGAGGCAGCCGCCGCACCGGGCGCCGGCACCGCAACGGTCCGCGACATCGTCGGCCGTCAGCTCGGCGCCGGCGGCGATCTCAGCGATCGTCCGATCGTTGATCAGCTCACAATGACAGATGACCATAGGGAGGAAGGTAAGAACACTTTACACCGAATGCGAAGCGCGCGTCCAGATGGAGTTTCGCCCGTCGTCGGTGTCGCCTCGGGTGTCGCCTCGGGTGTCGCCTCGGGTGTCGCGTGGGGGCGGGGGGAGCGCCGGCGCGGGAGCTCGGGGGCGTCAGCAGCGTGGGGGAGGGGGCATCAGCGCGGCCTGACCCGGGCGGCGCTGCCCGTCGTGCCGTCGGTGGTCAGCCACGTGTCGACGCCTCCGTCCACGGCGTGCCAGACGAACCGGACGTCGGTGCCGGCGTCGATGCCGGGACCGTGCTCGAGCTCCGCCCGCACGGGCGCGATCGACCAGCCGACGCGCTGCAACCCCTCCTCGACCGACGCCCACTGGGCGGCGTTGTTGGCGTGGGCCATCACGTCGAGGTCGGTGTAGCGCAACGGCCACGGCTCCTCGACGGCGTCGTCGGGCCAGCGGGTCGGCAACGTCGAGCGCACCGACACCTTCCTCCCCGACGCCGTTGCGCCCCACACCGTGTGGAAGACGTCGGGCAGCGTCGCCGGCCGGCGGGTCTCGAGGTCGATGTGGACCCAGGTGGTGACGGCCTCGACCCGTCCGCCGCGGTCACCGAGCAGGTCGGTGCGCCGCTCGGCCCATCGGCCGCCGTGTCCGGAGCACCAGGTGGCGAGGTCGAGCCACTCTTGGAAGACCGGGAAGCGGTGGACCGCCAGCATCGTGCGCCGGACGACCCAGGTCATCGACGCGGCGGCGCTCTCCGCCGCGTCGTCGCGGGCGATGTCCTGGAGGTACCGGACCATCGCGTCGAGTCGGCACCGACCGTGCGGGTCCACGTCGCCGAGGCGGACCCGTCGGGCGCGCTCGAAGACGCGACCCTGATCGGGGCGCGGCAGGATCGTGCAGGCTCCGGGTTCGGCCATGGG
>CAYGLH010000141.1:0-8759 GCA_964350535.1 uncultured Ilumatobacteraceae bacterium | reverse complement strand
CGCAGTCCGGACAGCGAGGCGTGACCGGCCAGTTCCAGACCCCACACTCCCCGCATCTCGGAAGCTCGAACCGGCCCCGCTCGAGCGCGTGCCAGAACGGCGCCTCGTCACGGAACGGACCCTCCAGCAAGAACTGCACCCCCGGCGCAGCCGCGTCCAACGTGGTCCCCTCGCTCATGTCACTACCCCTCTCAGTCGATCGACGCAAGTAACCTAGTCATGCTAGATAATTCGTTCAAGTGGCGCTTCGAACGCCACGCCGAGAACCGTCCACCTTGGCAGCCATAGCCTAGTGGTCCTAGATTATGCGGGATGTCCCTCCTCGACGCCGCCATCACCGGCATCGCTGAGCGTGCTCCAGCTCCGAGGACGGACCAGACCCATCTGGAGCTCCTCGCCGACGTCGCCCGCGCGGCGATGATCGACGCGGGACTGCGCCCCGCGGACATCGACGGACTGCTCGTCGCGCCGACGATGGCCGGTGCTCCCCTGACGCAGCCGGCGATGGCCGCTGAGTACCTCGGCCTCGAACCGAGCTACTGCGACCTCGTCGACCTCGGCGGCGCGACGGCGGCCGGGATGGTGTGGCGGGCCGGTGCGGCGATGCTCGCGCGAGCGTGCACCAACGTGCTGTGCGTGCTCGCCGAGCCGATCGGCCCGTGGGAACCACAGCGGACGTTCTGGCGCGGACTGCCGCGCAACGAAGCGGAGGCGATCTACGGCCAGGCTGGTGCCACCTCCGCGTATGCGCTCGCCGCCAGCCGGCACGCGGCGGAGTTCGGCACCACCGATGAGCAACGGGCGGCGGTGTTGGTCGCCCAGCGGGCGAACGCGGTCAGCAACGACCTGGCGATCTACCGGGAGCCCATCACCGTCACCGACGTCATGCGCGCGCCGATGGTGTCCTCGCCGTTGCGCCTGTTCGAGATCGTGCGATCGGTGAGCGGCGCGGCGGCGTTCGTCGTCACGCCCGGAAGGGCGGTCGCCGACAGTCCGAACGGCGGTGCGCACCTGCTCGGCTTCGCAGAGCGCGTGGCCCACAGCGGGATCGGACAGATGCACGACGTGACGCACACGCCGGTGGCCGACACGGCCGCTCGCTCGATGTCGATGGCCGGCGCACGGCCGGACGACATCGATGTCGTCGAGGTCTACGACTGCTACACGATCACCGTGATCCTCACGTTGGAGGACGCCGGGTTCTGTGCGAAGGGCGAGGGCGGAGCGTTCGTCGAGTCCGCGGACTTCGGGCCGACCTCGCGGCTCCCGGTCAACACCAACGGTGGGCAACTCTCGATGGGCCAGCCGGGACTCGCGGGCGGGGCGACCCACATCCTGCAGGCCGTCCGACAACTCCGCAACGAAGCCGGCGCCGCACAGGTCCCGGACTGTGATCTCGCCTTCGTCAACGGAAACGGTGGGCTGTTCAGCGAGCAGTGCTCTCTCGTCCTGGGCTCGGGTCCGGCATGAGGCGACCCGTCCCGACGCCGACGAGCACACCGTTCTGGCAGGCCGCTGCCGAGGGCGCGCTGTCGTACCCGAGGTGCGCGGGCTGCGAGACCTGGTTCACCTACCTCCGGCCATGGTGTCCTCGATGTCTCAGGCAGCCGCTGGGTCTCGCCCGCGTCAGCGGGCTCGGACGGGTCTACTCGAGCACCACGGTCCATCGCCCGCCAGCGGCCTCGTTCGCCGAGCTGGTGCCGTACGCGTTCTCACTGATCGATCTCGACGAGGGCGTCCGGACCGTGTCGATGGTCATCGGATGTTCGCCCGAGTCGGTGGCGCCCGGGATGCGGGTCAGGGCCGACGTGCAACTCCCGTCGGACGATGATCGGGGCGAGACTCCGCTGATCTTCTTCCGACCGGCCTGAGGTCGCCGCTTCGGCCGTTGCTCAGCGCGCGTGCTCGCGTCCGTCGCGGACGAGCACTTCTTGGGCAACCGTCGCGACGTGCACGCCGTCCTCGCGGAAGACGTGGCCGACCGACAGTCCGCGGGCGCCCACGTAGTGGTGGCACGTGAAGTCGTAGAGGTGCCATCGATCTGCACTCAGCGGGCGATGGAACCAGATCGTGTGGTCCAGACTCCGGCAGAAGAACGCGTCGGCTGCACGGATCGCGGCCACGTCCGGGTGGGAGCGGATCACGGTCTCGGTCGGAACGTCGTCGGACATGTAGGCGAGCCAGCAACGGTGCAGGAGTTGCTCCGCCGGGTCGGTCGGATCACCCAGCTGATCGGTCGTCTTCATCCAGACAGTGGTCCGCCCCGATCCGTCCCTGCCACCGGCCTCGGGGAGCGCCACTGCCTCCTCCGGCACCTCCGCGCGCTCGAACGCGTCGAGGAACGGCTCGGCGTCGAGCTGGTCGGGGTCCGGCACCTGGGGCATGGCGACGGGCTGGATCGACGGCGCCGGCTCCGGCCGCTGGAACGACGATTCTGCGTTGAGGATCGCGCCGATCGCTTGTCGGGCGACGACGCGCCGCGTGGCGAAGCTGCGCCCGTTGCGGATGCGGTCGACCTCGTACCGGACCGGCTCGGTGTGGTCGCCGCGCCTGATGAAGTAGGCGCGGATCGAGTGCGGCTCCAGTTCGGGGTCGACCGAGAACGCCGACGCCCGCAGCGCCTGGGCGACGATCTGCCCGCCGTACAGGCCGCCCCACGGGTAGCGAGGCCCGGTCCCGACGTGGATGTCGACGCCGTGCGGTGAGAGTTCGAACATCGTTCGGCACTCTACGGGGACGGTGCGGACGAAAAAGCAACTGGCACGTCTACCCTCTATGGCATGGCCAAACGAGGACCAAAGACAGCCATGAGCGACGAGCACAAAGCGGCGCTCGCCAAAGGGCGGGCCGAGGGCCGAATCGTACGTTCGTATCTCGAGGCTTTGCGAGCCAACAAGCCCAAGCGTGGACGTAAGCGCACCCCCGACAGCATCAAGTCACGTCTCGAGACCATCGAGGACGAATTGCCCGATGCTGCGCCCGTCGACGAACTGCTGCTCGTCCAAGAGCGGCGCGATCTCGAGGCGGAGTTGGAGGCGTTGCAGAGCAAGGTCGACCTCTCGGGTCTCGAGGCCGAGTTCGTCGAGGTCGCCAAGAGCTACAGCGACAGCAAGCACCTCTCGTACGCCGCCTGGCGTGAGGTCGGCGTGCCACCGGCCGTGCTGAAGCGAGCCGGCATCAGCCGCGCCAGCTGACGCCGCCCGCGCAGCCGCCGCCCCTAACGATCGATCGCGTCCAGCTGGTCGAAGACCTGGTCGAGGTTGCGCAACGACCGGGCGAGGTCGAACGCCTCGTCGAGCACGGCGTCGTCGACCTCGTCGTCGGCCTCCAACAACTGACGGAAATCCCGCGCTTCGTCCCACGCCTGCATCGCGTTGCGCTGCACGATGCGATAGGCGTCGTCGCGCGTCCGTCCTTTCTGGACGAGCGCCAACAGGACGGGCTGGCTGAACACCAGGCCGAAGCTCGCATCGAGGTTCTGTTTCATGCGGTCGACATTGACGACCAGCCCGTCGAGGAGACGGCGCAAACGGCGCATCACGTAGTACGCCAACTGCGATGAGTCCGGGAGCACGACGCGCTCGACCGACGAGTGCGAGATGTCGCGCTCGTGCCACAGCGCGATGTCCTGCATTCCCGCTGAGAGATTGCCCCGCAGCACCCGCGCGAGGCCCGAGATCGTCTCGGCCGAGATCGGGTTGCGCTTGTGCGGCATCGCCGACGAACCCTTCTGTCCCGGCTTGAACCCCTCCTGCACTTCGCGCACCTCGGTGCGTTGCAGGTGGCGGAGCTCGACGGCGACGAGCTCGCAGGTGGCACCGACGGTGGCGCAGGCGTACAGGAACTCCGCGTGACGGTCGCGGGCGACGACCTGGGTGGCGGCGACCGGCTGGAGGCCGAGCGCCTCGCCGACGTGGGCCTCGACCTCGGGCGGGATGTTCGAGTAGGTGCCGACGGCGCCGCTGAGCTTCATCACCGCCACCGCGTCGCGAGCCGTCCGGAGGCGGACGCGGTCGCGAGCGACCTGCAGCGCCCACAGCGCCACCTTGGCACCGAACGTCGTCGGCTCCGCGTGGACCCCGTGGGTCCGGCCGATCATCACGGTGTCGCGGTGCTCGCGGGCGAGCGTGACGAGGGTGTCCAGCAGGTCGTCGGCGGCGGCGAGCAGCAGGTCGGCGGCGTCGCGCAGCGCCCAGCACTGCGCGGTGTCGACGACATCGGACGACGTGAGTCCGTAGTGGATCCACGAGCCGGCCGGCGTGCCGATGGCACTCTGGACGACGTCGACGAAGGCGGCGACATCGTGGTCGGTGACCTTCTCCCGCTCGAGCACGGCCTCGACGAACGCCTCGTCGGTCACCGGCGCCCGCTCACGGCACGCGACCGCGTCGTCGGTCGGCACGATCCCCAGCGCGGCGTGTGCCTCGGTGGCCAACAACTCGACCTCGAGCCAGCGGTCGAAGCGCGCCGGATCGGACCAGATCGCGTCCATCTCGGGGGTCGAGTAGCGCGGGATCACGATCCCGCCCCGATCGCCTGGTCGACGTCGTCGTCTCCCCAGATCAAGTAGTCGTCGCGCTCGGCGCCGACCCCCACCACGCGCACCGGCACGCCGACCTCGCGCTCGACGATCTCGATGAAACGCCGGGCGGCGGGGGGCAGCTGGCCCGCCTCGCGCATCGCCGACAGCTCCGTCGCCCACCCGTCGATCGTCTCGTAGACGGGTTCGACCCGCTCGAGCAGATCGGACCGGTCGGGGTAGCCCTCGACCGCGTGTCCGTCGATCCGGTACTCCGTGCAGATCTTCACCGACTCGAAGACGTCGAGCACGTCGAGCTTGGTCAGCGCCAGCTCGGTGAGGCTGTTGAGGCGCACGGCGTGGCGCAGCATCACACAGTCGAGCCACCCGGCCCGGCGACGGCGCCCGGTCACGGTGCCGAACTCGCGACCGACGTCGACCAGGCGGTCGCCGTCGTCGTCGAGCAGCTCGGTGGGGAAGGGTCCGGCGCCGACGCGCGTCGTGTATGCCTTCGTGATGCCCACGACCCGGTCGATGTCGCGCGGTCCGAGGCCGGTGCCGGCACAGGCACCGCCGGCCGTGGGGTTCGACGACGTCACGTACGGGTAGGTGCCGTGGTCCAGGTCGAGGAACGTCGCCTGGGCGCCCTCGAGCAGGACGTGGGCGTCGGCGTCGAGCGCACCGTGCAACAGGCCGACCGTGTCGGCGACGTACGGCGCCAGCCGCGCGCCGAGGGCGACGAAGTGCTCGACCACCTCGTCGATGTCGAGGGGCTCGCCGCCGGCCTGTTCGATCGCCGCATTCTCGGCGACCGCCCGCTCGCGCAGCAGACGCTCGAAGCGTTGCGGATCGAGCACGTCGCCGGCGCGGATCCCGACCCGACGGGCCTTGTCGGCGTAGGCCGGACCGATGCCCTTGAGGGTCGTACCGATCTTGTCGTCGCCGCGCATCGCCTCGGCGATCGCGTCGTGACTCTGGTGCCAGGGGAAGATCAGGTGGGCGCGACTCGAGACCTTCAGCTCCTCGCACGACACCCCGCGTGACTGCAGCGTGTCGATCTCCGCGAAGAGCGTCGGCAGGTCGACGACGACCCCGTTCGCGATCACGGGGATCACGTGCTGGTACAGGACGCCCGATGGGATCAGTTGGAGGGCGTACTTCTCGCCGTCGACCACGACCGTGTGCCCGGCGTTGTGCCCACCCTGGTAGCGCACGACGTAGACGTGCTCCTTGGACAGCAGGTCGATGACCTTGGCTTTGCCCTCGTCGCCCCACTGGGCTCCGACGACGACGGTGACGGGCATGGACGCTCCCACTCGTTGGCTGATGGAACGTGTGCGGATCGTATCCGAGCAGGGGCGATGGCACCTCTTCCATCGCGTGTCGCCGCCACGCCGCCGTGTCCTCGGAAGCGGCCCGGACCGGCCCCGATCTGCCATGATCTCACCCGATCCACCTGGGGAGTGAACGTGACCACCACCGCGAGCCCACCTACCGCGCCGCCCGCCCGCCGTCCGACCGGATGGATGCTGATGGTCGGTGCCGTCAGCATCACCGCCGGCCTCGCGTTCGGCTACGACCAAGGCGTCATCGGTGGCGCCCTCACCTTCATGGAGCAGGAGTTCGGCTTCGGCAGCTTCGTCGAGGGCGTCATCACCAGCTGGGTCACGCTCGGCGCGCTGTTCGGGGCGTTGATCGGCGGCACGCTCGCCGACCGGTCGAGCCGCAAGAGCGCGATGATCTACGCCGGCTACCTGTTCCTCATCGGCGCCGTCGTCCAGGCCATCGCTCCACACGTCGCCGTGCTGATCATCGGGCGGTTCGTCATCGGGTTCGGTGTCGGGATCGCCTCGGTGGCGGCCCCGATGTACGTGGCCGAGTCGTCGGATGCGTCGATCCGCGGGCGCTTCGTGTCGGGCTACCAGCTGGCGATCACGATCGGCATCTTCTTCGCCCAGCTCGCCGACTACCTGCTCACGAGCTCGGGCGAGTGGCGGGTCATGGTCGGACTGGCGGCGATCCCCGGTGTGATCCTGCTGGTGGTGGTCTATCCCGTGCCGCACAGCCCGCGCTGGCTCGTGTCGAAGGGCCGCACCGACGAGGCGCGCGACGCACTCCAGAAGGTGCGCGGCCCCGGCGGCGACGCCGAGGGCGCGCTGGCGGTGATCACCCGCGAGGTCGAGTCGGAACCCAGCTCCGAGTGGGGTGACCTGCTCAAGGGCGGTGCCAGGCGGGCGCTGTACCTGGCGATCGGCTTGGCGCTGTTCCAACAGCTGACCGGCATCAACGCGTTGATCTACTACTCGAACGACATCCTCGCCGAGGCCGGCTTCACCAGCGAGTCCTCGCAGGCTGCGGCCTCACTGATCTCGGTCGGGTTGGTCAATGTGCTGGCGACGTTCATCGCGATCGCCTTCGTCGATCGGCTGGGACGCCGGCCGCTGTTGATCGCCGGGATGATCGGGATGCTCGCGGGACTGCTCGGGCTGAGCATCTCCCACCTCTACGAGGCGACGCCCGACGACACCCACTCGATCGTCGGGTCGCTGTCGATCATCTGGATGGTCGTGTTCATCGCCTCCTTCGCCTTCTCGTTGGGGCCCGTCGTGTGGACGATCATCTCGGAGATCTTCCCGACGAAGGTCCGCGCCAAGGGGATGTCGGTGGCGACGGCCGCCAACTGGGGCGCGGCATTTGTCCTCACCCTGGTCTTCCCGGTGCTGATGGACTCGATCGGGCCGACCGCCACGTTCGGCATCCTCGCCTTCATGACCGTCGTCGCCCTGTGGTGGACGTGGCGGGAAGTCCCCGAGACGAAGGAGAAGTCGCTGGAGGAGATCTCGGCGATGCTCGAGGCCGGCCGCTGACCGCACGCCGCCCCGCCCGACCGCGCTCGTTCTCGTGAGGATCGGGCCCGCCCGGCGGGCGGGCCCGAGGATCCGCAGTTCGCCGCGACTCGGCGGGGTGCTCAGCTCCGACGCGTGTCGGAGCGACGTTCGACGGCCACCAGCCCTGCACCGAGCACGAGCAGCGCGATCGCCAGCATCGTCATGTCCGCCGCCGAGCCTCCGGTGCGGGGGAGGTCCGCGGTCGGCGTGGGCGCCGGCGGCGGCGTTGGGTCGGGGGCCGGCGAGGGCGGGGGCGGAACGGCCGCACAGGTCGGCTCGGCGGGCGGGTAGCCGATCGTGATCGGGTCCGACGTCGGGTTGACCGTGACCGTCACGGTCACGTTCCCCCGCGCCCACGCGTACGGGTTGGCGGGGTTGAGGAACCACTCGCCGTTCGCATCGAGGTCGTAGCCCGGCCAGTCGGTCGGATCGCCCGCAGCGTTGACGACCGCTCCCGGCCACAGGACGCGGCCGGTCCCGACCGGCACGACCACCGACTCGCTGCGGCCGCCGTCGGCAAAGGTGATCGTCGCCTGGTTCCCCAGTCCGTCGGCCTGGATGTCGTAGCGCAGGTAAGGCGTGTCGTTGTCACAGAGCGGGTCGACGTCGACGGTGAGCACCAGTTCCTCCACCGCGGCGTCATCGGTGTCGGTGACCTCCTCACCCTGCCCGCCGCCGACCACCGTGCCGGTCACGGTCGCCGTGTTGAGCAGGTCGCCGTCGACGACCGACTCGTAGCGGTAGACCAGGGCGGCGCCGGGAGCGAGCGGCAGCGAGCCGCTGATCAGCGTCATGTCGGACCCGTCGATCCCGAGATCGGGATCGTCCAGCACCACCGGGTCGAGGGCGACATCGCCGGTGTTGGTCACCCGGAAGCAGTACGTGACCGGCGCGCCGGCGGCCGCGCTGACGAGCTCGTCGGTGCCCTCGACCCCCGGACAGCTCGCCGCAGCGCCGTCGAGCACGGTCTTCTCCAGCGCGATCCCGGGCGACGGCGGGAGCAGCTCGTCGACCTGAGCGTCATCGACGTCGGTGATGTCGGGAACGCCCAGCGCATCGCCCGTGTCGTCGACGGGGGTACCGGTCACCGTCACCGTGTTGAGCAGGTCGCCGGCGATCGTGGCCTCGTAGGCGTAGACGAGCTCCCCGCCCGGCGCCAGGGGGACCGACGCGTCGCCCGACACCAGGTTCATCTCGGCCTGGGTGATGCCCAGGTCGGCGTCGTCGAGCGTCACCGGGAAGAGCGACGTGTCGCCGGAGTTGACGACCCGGAAGCAGTACGTGACCGGCGCGTCGGGTGCACCCACCACGAGCTCGTCGGTGCCCTCGACACCCGGACACGTGCCGCCAGC
>CAYGLH010000140.1:456-8766 GCA_964350535.1 uncultured Ilumatobacteraceae bacterium | reverse complement strand
CGCCGGTCCCCGGCGGCTCGAACCTCCGGCTCGGTGCCAAGCTGCTGTCCGTCGATGACGTGGCGGGCTGTGCGCAGGTCACGATGGAGTTCACCTTCGAGGTCGAGGGTGCCCCGAAGCCGTCGTGCGTCGCGGAAGTGATCTTCCGCTACTACGAGTAGGCGCGCCGGCCCCACGATGGCCCAACTCAATCTGGCGGAGGTCCACGAGGCGATCGCCGCCTCGCGCCCCGACGAACTGTGCCTGGTGTTCCGCGACCGTCGTCTGACCTGGGCGGACGTCACCGAACGGACCCGCCGCCTCGCCAACGCCCTGCTCGATCGCGGCCTCGGTTGCCACACCGAGCGCGACGACCTCGAGCCGCACGAGAGCGGGCAGGACCATCTGGCGATCTACCTCCACAACGGCAACGAGTACCTCGAGTCGATGCTCGGCGCGCTGAAGGCGCGCGTCGGGTCGCTGAACGTCAACTACCGGTACGTGGCCGAGGAGCTGCTGCACCTGCTGACCGACAGCAACGCCGCTGCGGCCGTCGTGCACTCCCAGTTCGCACCGACGCTCGCCGAGGTGCTGCCCGACCTGCCGAACCTGCGCGTCGTCCTGCAGGTCCCCGACGAGTCCGGGAACGACCTACTGCCGGGCGCGGTCTGGTACGAGGACGCGCTGGCGGCGGCGTCGCCCGACAAGCCCCCGGTCGACTGGAACCCCGACGACCTGTACCTGCTCTACACCGGGGGCACCACCGGCCTTCCCAAGGGCGTGATGTGGCGCAACGGCGACGCCATGATCGAGTGCTTCGGCGGGTCGCCCGACGCCACCACGGTGGAGGAGGCGGTCGCCGCGGCGAACACCGGCCTGCGCGCCCTGATGGCACCACCGTTCATGCACGGGGCCGGCCACTGGGTGAGCTTCCGCACGTGGCTCGGCGGCGGCACGGTGTTCGTCCAGTCGGTGCCGGAGCGGCTCGACCCCGCCGATGTCTGGGGACTGATCGAGCGGGAGCAGCTCAACTTCCTGCTGATCGTCGGCGACGCGTTCGCCCGGCCGCTGCTCGACGAGCTCGACCGCCACGAGTACGACCTGTCGTCGCTCACGGTCCTCCTGTCGGGCGGGGCGCCGCTGTCGGCCAACTTGAAGGCGGAGTTGCTCGCCCACCTGCCCGCGTTGATGATCGTCGACGGTCTCGGCTCCTCGGAGGCGGGCGGACAGGTCTCGCACGTGTCTGCGGGCGGTAGCGCCAGCACGGGCAACTTCGAGATCTCCCCCGGGAACGTGGTGCTCGGCGCGTCGTTCGACCGGGTGCTCGAACCCGGCGACGACGAGGTCGGATGGCTGGCCAAGACCGGCCGGCTGGCGCTCGGCTACCTCGGCGACCCGGCCAAGACCGCCAGCACCTATCCCGTCGTCGACGGCGTCCGCTACGCCGTGCCGGGCGACCGGGCCCGGTTGCTCGACGGCGGGATCGTCGAGCTCCACGGACGCGACTCGGTGACGATCAACTCGGGCGGCGAGAAGATCTTCGCCGAGGAGGTCGAGGCCGCGCTCAAGGCCCACGCCGCAGTGTACGACTGCGTCGTCGCCGGCCGGCCGAGCGAGCGCTGGGGCAACGAGGTCGTCGCGATCGTGCGGATCCGCGACGGGCACGACGCCGCCGACGACGACCTCCTGCACGAGGCCGAGCGGCACATCGCCAGGTACAAGCTCCCCAAGGAGATCGTCCGCGTCGACGAGATCGTGCGCTCCCCCAGCGGCAAAGCCGACTATCGCTGGGCGACGGCCCTCGCTCGCGACGGCCTCCCGACCTGACCTGTCACAAAGGTGTCAGACCCCGATGCGACAGGTTCGGGGGCGGCACCCATCGCGGCGCCCTAGCCTGCTCGCCGTGACTGCGACTGGCACCGAACGACCCTGGGACCGAGCGGAGCTCCCGCAGGGCGAGGAGAAGGTCGATGCCGTCCGGCAGATGTTCGACGCGATCGCGCCGCGCTACGACCGCTTGAACCGGATCATCTCGCTCGGGCTCGACACACGGTGGCGCAAGCGGGCCGTGCGCGACCTCGCGCTGCCAACCGGGAGCACGGTGCTCGACCTCGCCAGCGGGACAGGAGATCTCTGCATCGACCTCGCCGGCGCCGGGCTGTCGCCGGTGTCGGTCGACCTGAGCTTCGGGATGCTCGCCGCCGATCGTTCGGGCGCGCCGCGCACCCAGGCCGACATCCTGCGCCTGCCGGTGCCGGACGCGTCGGTCGACGGGGTGACGTGCGGCTTCGCGCTGCGCAACCTGCTCGACCTCGGGGCGTTCTTCGACGAGCTCGGCCGCGTCGTCCGGCCGGGCGGCCGGGTCGCGCTGCTCGACGTGAGCACCCCGCACAACCCGATCGTGCGCTGGGGCAACGGGATCTACTTCGGCAAGGTCGTCCCGGCGATCGGTGGCCTGCTCAGCGACGGTGCCGCCTACCGGTACCTCCCGAAGAGCGTCGCCTACCTGCCCTCCCCCGTCGAGATGGTCGGACGCCTACGCCGCGCGGGCTTCGCCGACGCCGACCAGGTCCAGCTGTCGGGCGGCCTCACCCAGTTGCTCACCGGGACACGCCGATGACGGAGCTGCGGGCGGTGTCGCTGCCGTTGCGCGACGTGCTCGACTCGGTCCCGGACCTCAACGACGTCGCCCGATCGGACGGGTACCTGTTCGTCCGCGACCGGGTCGGCCTCGCCGGGCGCGGCGTCGCCGCCCGGCTGCCACTCGACGAGGCGGCCGCGCTGCTCGGCGAGATCGATCATCGAAGCGCGCTCAGCCACGCTGCGCCCGTGGCGATCGGCGCGGTGCCGTTCCTCCCCGGTTCGGTCGCCGAGGTGATCGTGCCGGAGGTCACGGTGCGCAAGCACGCAGGCCACGAGCCGTGGGTCACCGCAGTCGTACCGGCCGATCATCCGCTGCCGACGGCCGACGAGTTGGCTGACGGCCTCGCCATCCCGGCCAGCCTGCCACCGACCGCGACGGCATACCGGATCGGTCCTGCGGCGCCGGTGACCGACTACCTCGCCGCCGTCGATGCGGCGCGCGACGCCGTCGCTCGCGGCGAGCTGACCAAAGCCGTGATCGCCCGACCGATCGTCGTCGACGCCGACGACCCGGTCGACATCCACGCCGTGCTCCGGCGGCTGCGGGCGTCGTTCGGATCGAGCTATCGCTATTCCATCGATGGCTTGGTCGGCGCGTCCCCGGAGCTGCTCGTCGAGGTCGAGGGGCCCGCGGTGCGTTCCCACCCGCTCGCCGGCACCGCTCCACGCACCGGCGACGTCGACAACGACGCCCGGATCGCCGCCGAGCTCATCGCCAGCACGAAGAACCAGGTCGAGCACCGCGTGGTGATCGACGTCGTGCACGACACGTTGCTGCCCTGGGCCAGCTACCTCGACTGGGAGCCCGAACCGTCGATCGTCACCGTTGCCAACGTGCAGCACCTGGGCACCCGGATGGAAGGGCGGTTGTCGCAACCCGGCCCGGCGGTGACCGAGCTCGTGCGTGCGCTCACGCCGACACCGGCGCTCGGTGGGCACCCGCGGGACGACGCGCTCGCCCTGATCGCCGAGACCGAGGGCTTCGAACGCGGCCGCTACGGCGGGGCCGTGGGGTGGGTCGACGCCAACGGCGACGGGAGCTGGGCGGTGGCGATCCGGTGCGCGGAGTTCTCCGACGACCGCCGGCACGCGCGCCTCGTCGCCGGTGGTGGCATCGTCGCCGCCAGCGACCCGCACGCCGAGCTGGCCGAGACGCAGGCCAAGTTCCAAGCGATGCTCAGCGCCATCGTCCGCCCGTAGCGGTGTGCCGCCGGCGCGCTCCCCGGCTCGTCGGAGCGGGTGGGTGGCGTGTGAGGATGGCGGGATGCAGGTTGTCACGATCCTCTACCCCAAGACCGACGATTCCACGTTCGACATGGAGTACTACACGTCCACCCACATGCCGCTCTTCGCCGACGTCCTCGGCGACGCCTGCCAGGGGTGGGGAGCAGCCACGATCACCAGTGGCGAGTACGCGGCGATGGGCTGGGCGATGGTGAGCAGCCCCGAGGCCTTCAACGAAGCGATGGCGGCACGCGGCGCCGAGGTGATGGGCGACGTCCCGAACTACACGAACGTGCAGCCGACGCTGCTCCTCGGCGAGTACGCCGGCGGCAGCGCCTGAACCAGGCCTGAGATCTCGACGGGAGCGGCGGTTCGCCGCGTCGATGCCGGGGTATGCCCCGGGCATGCCCACCGGACAACAGGTGCCGTTCCCCGAACCAGAGCCGAACCCGCCGGTCCCGCCCGTCCCCGAGCCGAACCCGCCCGTCCCGCCCACACCGGAGCCGGGGCCACCGATCCCACCGGACCCGACGCCCCCGCCCGATCCCGAGCCCGGACCGCCGGTGCCGCCGGATCCGTCGCCGCCGACGCCGCAGCCGCAGCCTCCGGTCCCGCCTCACCCGATTCCGGAAGTCGACATCGGGTGAAGCGCTGACCAGTCCTCGCGGGCGAGCGTGGGGCGGGGCCGCCGGGCCGTGACGAGCGTGGCCGGTCAGCCCGCCAGGTCGAGCGAACCGTCGCACACCGCTTCGGCGACGTCGCGGATCCGGCGGTTGTTGGCCCGCGCGTAGCGGCGCATCCGCTCGAAGGCATCGACGAGCGTGCACCCGTGGCGTCCGACGAGGACGCCTTTCGCCTGCTCGATCACCACCCGGCTGTCGAGCGCCCGCTGCAACTGTGCGGCGAGTTCGTTCGCCTGCTCGTTCGCCTGGATGCCGACCAGGTAGGAGACCGCCACGTCGGCGAGCATGTCGGCGATGCGGAGATCCTGGGCGGACAGCTGCCGCGGCTCGGCGCACACGATGTTCAAGGCGCCGATCGGGTGCTCGGCGCGTCCGCCGATCGGCAGGCCGTGGATGCCTCGGATGCCGGCCTCGAGCGCCAGCGGCGCGAAGCGCGGCCATCGATCTGCGACGGCGGCGAGATCTGGGGCCAACACGTGCTGCGAGGTGCGGATGGCATCGGTGCACGGACCCTCGGCGAGCGTCGCTTCGAGGTGCTCGGCGATCTCGCCCTTCTCACTGTTGGTGGTGGCGACGACGAGGTCGCCCTCCTCGAGCAGGAGGATGCCGATGCCGTCCACACCGAGCAACTTCGTGCAGTACAGGCCGAGTGTCTGAAAGGCGGCCTCGACCGTCTGGTCGTCCGACAACGTGCGGGTGTACTCCACCAGGATCTCGGCGACATCCCGCCCGGCGTGCTCGGTCATCGCCCCACAGTGCTAGCACCGCTGGGCGCCTCGCCGTGACACGGGGACCCCAGGTCGGCCCCGAGCAGATCGAGCACGCGTCGGGCCGCCGGCGACGGATCGTGCAGCTGGAGGAAGCCTCCTGTGCGCAGGAGGTGGTGGCTCAACTCCTCCAGCAGGTCGACGCCGCTCGTGTCGAGGAACCGCAGCGCCGCGAGGTCGAGCACCACCTCGCCGGCATACGACGCGTAGTCGAGCAGCGCCTCGCGCAGCCGCGCGGCGCTGTAGGCGCACAGATCACCGTGCAACGACACCAGCGCCGTCGATGTCTCGTCCTCCACGCCTGCCGGGCAGCACGAGACCCACGCCGCGAGGATCGGCGGTTCCGCCGTCTGACGAGGATCGCGCACGGCGATCAACAGCCGCGGGTCGCTCGTGGGAACGTGGACGAGGGTTGCACACATCGAAAGCCGGTCTCCAGACCTGAGGTGTCACCGGGGACCGGGGCGACGTGTTGCGGGAGGTTCGCAGCATACACAGTGCGGCGCGCTGCGCCGCCGACCGGCTAGGGCGCGTCGAGGGCGGCGGCGACGGCGGCGACCAGCCGCTCGTGCACCGCGACGTTGGCCGTCCGGTCGGACGGCACCCGCACCACCCACGGTCCGGGCTCGGCGAGCCGGGAGATCAGCTGGTCGGCAGCCGTGACGGTGGACGCGGGCACGCCGTGCGCCCGCGCGAGCCCGACGACATCGGCGCCCAAGGGTGTTCCGAACAGCTGCTCGAAGCGGTCGTGACCGAGCGCTACGGACTGCGGGAGGAAGGAGAAGATCCCGCCACCGTCGTTGTCGATCACGACGATGCGCAGATCGGCGTCGCGCCGCGCCAGACCGACCAGCGCATTGACATCGTGGACGAACGCGAGGTCGCCGATCAGCAACACGGACGGCGCTCCTGCCAACGCTCGGCCGAGCGCCGTGGAGGTGACCCCGTCGATGCCGTTGGCACCGCGGTTGGCGAACGCTGCCGCGGCGCGGCCGCCGTACCACTCGAGGTCGCGCACGGGCATCGACGACGCGACCGTCAGCACAGCTCCGTGCGGAAGATGGTCGGCGACGGCTCGGATCGCGCCCGGCTCGGTCAGGCCGCCGTCGAGCGACAGGGCCCGATCGATGGCGCCCGCGGCGCGGCCGTCGGCGTGGGACCAGCGAGCGCGCCAGGTGGTACCGGTCGCACCTGTCGGCCGGGCGGCGAGCACGGTCTCCATCGCGCAGGTCGCCACCACGTTGCGCTCCGGGTCGATGCGACCTGGTCCGCCGACCTGCACCACGATCTCGGCGCGCGCCGCCCACTGGGCGAGCGCCTTGGAGGTGGCCGGGCGGCCGATCCGCACCACCACCTCGGGCGCGTGGTCTGCGGCGAACCGGGGGTGGCGGAGCAGCGCATCGGCGGTGGTGACCGACCCTGGGAGGTGCCGCATCCCCGACAGCGGATCGGCGATGATCGGCCACTCGGTCATCGCCGCCAGCGCGCCGACGTCGTCGGCGGAGACGCCGGAGCGGCCGCCCGCCAGGATCACCCCGCGTTGACGGTCGAAGCTCTCCGGCAACGGGTCGCCCGATCTGTCGGCGACCCCGGCGGGCGACTGCGAGTCCGTACGCGGCGGCAGGTCGCGCGCCGTCCCGAGCAGCGGCTCGCGGAAGGGCAGGTTGAGCTGCACCGGACCGTCGACGGCAGCGCTGAACGCTCGCGCCGCCAATCGCCGCCATTCGGCGCTCGCCGTCGCCTCGGCGACACCGGGGTCGTGGAACCACCGGACATGGTTGCCGTACAGCTCGAGCTGGTCGATCGTCTGCGGAGCACCGACCCCGCGCAACTCCTCGGGCCGGTCGGCGGTGAGCACGAGCAGCGGGACCGCGGACAGTCCGGCCTCGACGACGGCCGGGTAGAAGTTCGCCGCCGCCGTGCCGCTCGTGCAGATCAGCAGCGCCGGCGCGGCACTGCCGGCCATCCGATCGGACGGCTCGCCGAACGGCCCCGCACCCACCCCGAGGCCCAGGGCCACGAAGGCAGCGGATCGCTCGTCGTGCACGACGTGGACGGCGAGCTCGTCCCGCGACGCCACGGCCAGGGCCAACGGCGTCGAGCGCGACCCGGGGGCGACCACGGCGTGGCGCACCCCGAGGTGGATCCACTCGTCGATCAAGGTCGCACAGAACGTCGCCTGGATGTCGTTGTCCTCGCCGGTCATCGCTCCGAGACGATACGGGCCTACGGTTGGGGACGTGACGATCAGCGACCCCTCCGCCTCCACGCGGCCGGATCGTCCGACGATCACGGTCGACATCTACTCCGACGTCGTGTGCCCCTGGTGCTACATCGGCAAGCGCAAGTGGGAGCTCGGCGTCGCCGAGGCCGGTGACATCGGCGCCGACATCGAGGTGACCTTCAAACCGCACCAGCTCGACCCGAGCGCACCCCCCGGCGGCGCCACTCCCGTGCGCGAGTCGTACGCCAAGAAGTTCGGCGGGCCCGAACAGGCCGACGCGATCCTCGGCAGGGTCACGAGCGCCGCCGCCGAGGTCGGCGTGGAGTTCCACATGGACAAGGCGTTGCGCGCCAACACGTTCCTCGCCCACCGGCTCATCTGGTTGGCCGACCAGGACGACTCCCCCGTCGAGCAGCACGTCATGAAGGAGCGGTTGCTGAAGGCGTACTTCACCGACGGCCTCAACATCGGTGATCCCGGCGTGCTCGCCGACTGCGCCGCGGAGGTCGGCTTCGACCGCGACTCGGTCGCCGGCTTCCTCGCCTCCGACCGCGGCAACGAGGCGGTGGTGACCGAGTTGCGCGACGGGTACGAGAACGGCATCACCGCAGTGCCGACCTTCGTGTTCAACGGTGCCTGGGCGGTGCCCGGCGCCCAGGAGCCCGAGACCTACGCCCAGGTGCTGCGTCGTCTCGCCGAGCGCGCCATCGGTGACTGACCCCGCCGACCGAACCGGGGCCGATCTCGTGGGGGTCGGGCCCGCTGATCGGGACCGCCCCGCACGCGCACC
>CAYGLH010000140.1:0-446 GCA_964350535.1 uncultured Ilumatobacteraceae bacterium | reverse complement strand
GCGTGGCTCGGGCGCCGAGCGGCTCGTCCTCGCCCACGGGTTCACTCAGACGGCGCGTTCCTGGGCCGTGCTCGACCGCCTGCTGCGCGACGAGCTGCCGAACGTCGAGACGATTGCCGTCGACCTGCCCGGCCACGGCGATGCGGCGCAGATCGACGCCGATCTCTGGGGTTCCGCCGATCGGCTCGTGTCGATCGGCGGGCCCGCGACCTACGTGGGCTACTCGATGGGCGGGCGTGTCGCCCTCCACGCGGCGCTCGCCCACGCCGCGACCGTCCGTCGGCTGATCCTCATCGGTGCCACGCCCGGGATCGAGGACGACGACGAGCGCGCCACCCGCCGTGCGTCCGACGACGCCCTGGCGTCCCACATCGAGGACGGCGGCGTCGGCACGTTCCGCGACGAGTGGCTGGCCAACCCGCTCTTCGCCCGACTCGACGCGACCA
>CAYGLH010000139.1:0-8814 GCA_964350535.1 uncultured Ilumatobacteraceae bacterium | reverse complement strand
CCGGCTCATAGTGCGACGTGGCGAGCAGACGGCCCAACCCCGCACGGTTCTTGCGCAGGTAGCGCAACGACGCCCCGACCCCGAGCCGCGTGCCGACCCGCAACAAGCGGCCGCGGTCGACGGCGCCGGCCACCCCGAGTCGGACCGGGAGGGCGACGCCCGCGGCGCGCATCGACGTGAGCCAGCGCCGCACCGTGTCGGGGTCGAAGCACATCTGCGTCGAGATCCATCCGGCCACACCACCGTCGGCGAGCAACTGCTGCTTCGCCGCCAGGTGCACGCCGGCGACCTGCGCGGCGATGAGCGGGTGACCGTCGGGATACCCGGCGACACCGACCCGCAGTCCTCCCGGGTCCTCCTCGAGCAGGTCACGCAGGAACGGCACCACCGCGTCGTAGGGACCGTGCGCTGCCGGGGCATCGCCGGCGATGACGAAGACCTCGTCGATCCCCGCGCCGCGCAGCCAGCGGGCCAGGGACGACACGTGCTGTCGGTCGCGAACCAGCCGGGCGGCGATGTGCGGGGTCGGACGATGCCCCTGGGCCACGAGCACCTCGACGAGGTGCTGCGTCCGTTCGATGCCGTGCGTCGGCGAGCACGTCACCGACACGCGGGCGTTGCGCGGGAGGGCCCCGATCGCGGCGTCGACACCCGACATCGGGATCACCTCGTAGTGGAGCCGCTCTGCGAACGCCGACACGCCGTGATCCCGCCTACTCGAACGCGTCCGGGAGCTCGGCCTTGCGACGTGCGACGTACTCGCGCAGTTCCTCGTCGACGTCGTCGGCGATCGCCGGCGCCTCGTACTCGGCGAGCTGCCGCTTCCAGATGACGTTGGCCCGCTGCGCGGCGTCGAGCGCCCCCTCCTCCGACCACTGCTCGAAGCTCGAGTTGTCGGCCGTCGAGGATCGGTAGAAGGCGGTCTCGAAGTTGGCGAGTGTGTGCTCGGTCCCGAGGAAGTGCTCGCCGGGCGTGTGCTCGACGAGCGCGTCGATCGCCTGGGCGTTGTCACTGAGATCGAGCCCCCGGGCGAAGCGGGCCATCATCCCGAGCTGGTCGGCGTCGAGGATCAGCTTCTCGTAGCCGATCGACAAGCCGCCCTCCAACCAGCCCGCGGCGTGGAGCACGAAGTTGACGCCGCCCATCACGGTCGGCAGCAGCGTCGCCGCCGACTCGTACGCCGCCTGCGCATCGGGGAGCTTGGAGGCGCACAGCGAGCCGCCGGAGCGGAACGGCACCCCGAGACGACGCGCCAGCGCGGCGACGGTGTAGAGCACGGTCGCCGGCTCGGGCGTGCCGAAGGTCGGCGCGCCGGTCTGCATCGACATCGAGCTGGCGAACGAGCCGAACACCACCGGCGCCCCGGCCCGCACCAGTTGCACGAAGGCGATGCCCGCCATCGCCTCCGCCAGCGTCTGCGCTGCCACCCCCGCCGAGGTGGCGGGCGACATCGCCCCGGCGAGGATGAACGGCGTGATGATCGTGGCCTGGTTGTGCTTGGCGTAGACCTCGGCGGCGTCGAGCATCGTCGCATCCCACACGAGTGGCGACGACGCGTTGATCAGGCTGGTCAGCACCGTGCGTCCGGCGAGATCGCCGCCGAACCCGATGCGCGCCAGCTCGACCGAGTCCTCGGCACGCTCGCCGGCGGTGACCGACCCCATGAAGGGCTTGTCGCTCCAGCGCAGGTGGGCGTAGACCATGTCGAGGTGCCGCTTGCTGACCGGCACGTCGACCGGCTCGCACACCGTGCCGCCCGAGTGGTGCAGCGACGGGGTCGTGGCGGTGAGCTTGACGATGTTCTCGAAGTCCTCGAGGGTCGCGTAGCGACGGCCGCGGTCGAGGTCGTGGACGAACGGCGACCCGTAGTTCGGCGCGAACACGGTTGCGTCGCCGCCGATCAGCACGTCGTGCGCCGGGTTGCGGGCGTGCTGGACGTACTGCGCTGGTGCGGACGCCTGCACGATCTGACGGGCGAGCCCGCGCGGGAAGCGGACGCGCGTCCCGTCGACGTCGGCCCCGGCTTGACGGAAGCGCTCGACGGCGCCCGGATGGTCGCGGATCTCGACGCCGACCCGTTCGAGGATCGTGTCGGCGTTGTGCTCGAGCAGTTCGAGGCCCTCGTCGGACACCAGCTCGTACGGGCGCAACGACCGCGTGAGATAGGCCTCGGCGCCGTCGGACCGGCGCGTGCGCGCCGCTTGCCGGCCGGCGCGGCCCCCGGATCGCCGCCCGCGCCGTCCGCCGACGTCGGCCGCTCCCATCGGCTCGACGCCCGCGGTCACGCCGGCACCCGTCGGTCGGCCCGGGCGCCGTCGCGTCGGGCTCGCACCATGGTCGTCGCCGTCTCCGCAGCGACCGCCGCGTCGCGGCAGTACGCGTCGGCCCCGATCGCCACGCCGAACTCCTCGTTGAGTGGCGCACCGCCGCACAACACGAGGTACCGATCCCGGAGGTTGCGCGCCACGAGCTCGTCGATCACCACCTTCATGTACGGCATCGTGGTGGTGAGCAGGGCGGACATGCCGAGGATGTCGGGCCGGTGCTCGTCGAGCGCCGCCAGGTAGGTCTCGACGTCGCAGTTGATGCCGAGATCGACGACCTCGAAGCCGGCCCCCTCGAGCATCATCGCCACGAGGTTCTTGCCGATGTCGTGGATGTCGCCCTTCACCGTGCCGAGCACCACCTTGCCGGCGGACTCGGCCCCGGTCTCGGCGAGCAGCGGGCGCAGGACCTCCATGCCGGCCTTCATCGCGTTGGCCGAGAGGAGCACCTCCGGAACGAACAGGATGCCGTCGCGGAAGTCGATGCCGACGATGGTCATCCCGGCGACCAGCGCCTCCTCCAGCACCCGGTCGGCCGGATGGCCACGACCGAGCAGGATGCGCGTGCCCTCGACGATCTCGTCGCCCAGCCCGTCGTACAAGTCGTCGTGCATCTGGGCGATCAGGTCGTCGTCGGACAGCGCCGACAGGTCCAGGTCGTCCGTCATGGCCTTCCCCTGCTGTGCAGACGCTGGTCGACGGTCACGAGAGCCCCACGATCTCGCCGTCGGCGTCGAAGTCGATGCGCATCGCTGCGGGCGACCGCCCCAGACCGGGCATCGTGCTCATCACCCCGCAGATCGGATAGACGAACCCGGCACCGACCGACGCCCGCGCCTCGCGGACGGTGACCGTGTGGCCCGTGGGCGCACCCTTCAGCGCAGCGTCGGCCGACAGCGAGAGGTGCGTCTTGGCGATGCACACCGGCAGGCGTCCGTAGCCGTTGGCCTCGTACGTGTCGAACTGCGCGGCAGCCTGCGGCGTGTACTCGACGGCGCCGGCGCCGTACACGCGGGTGGCGACCGCCTCGACCTTGTCGCGCAGGCTGTCGCCGAGGTCGTAGAGGTACCTGAACTCGCTGCCCTCGTCGCACGCCTCGACCACGGCATCGGCGAGGTCGGTCGCACCGGCGCCACCGTCGGCGAAGTGCGTGCACACCGCGACGCGCACGCCACACTCGTCGGCGACGGCGCGGATCGCGTCGAGCTCCGATCGATGGTCGGTCGGGAACGCGTTGACGGCGACGACCGGCGTCACGCCGTGCAGGCGGATGTTGTCGATCTGGGCGCGCAGGTTGTCGGCCCCGGCGAGGACGTCGTCGGGGTTCTCCTCGAGGAGCTCGGCGGGGAGCGGCTGGCCGGCGACGATGCGGAAGCGACCCGAGTGCGCCTTCAGCGCCCGCACGGTCGCCACGACGACGGCGGCGTCGGGGACGAGCCCGGACGCACGGCACTTGATGTTGAAGAACCGCTCGGCGCCCATGTCGGCACCGAACCCCGCCTCGGTGATCAGGTAGTCGCTCCCGCGGATCCCGATCAGGTCGCCGACCACGGACGAATTGCCCGTGGCGATGTTGCCGAACGGTCCGGCGTGCACGATCACCGGCGTGTTCTCGATGGTCTGCAGCAGGTTCGGTGCGAGCGCGTCGCGCATGATCACCGCCATCGCCCCCGCGCCACCGATCTGCTCGGCGGTGACCGGTGCGCCGTCGCGGGTGTAGCCGACCACGATCCGGCCGAGGCGGTCCCGCAGGTCCTGCTGGTCGCGCGCCAGCGGGAGGATCGCCATGGCCTCCGACGCCGCCGTGATGTCGAACCCACTCTGACGGACGACACCGTCCATCCGCCCGCCGAGGCCGACGACGATGTTGCGCAGCGCCCGGTCGTTGACGTCGAGCACCCGCCGCCACGTGATGTTGTCGAGGTCGAGGCCGAGCTCGTTGCCCTGGTGGAGGTGGTTGTCGAGCATCGCCGCGAGCATGTTGTGCGCCTCGGTGACGGCGTGGAAGTCACCGGTGAGGTGGAGGTTGAGGAGCTCCATCGGGATGACCTGGCTGTACCCGCCGCCGGCGGCGCCGCCCTTGATCCCGAACGTCGGGCCCATCGACGGTTGGCGCAGCGAGATCACGGCGTTCCTCCCGATCCGCTGCATCGCCTGGCCGAGCCCGACCGTGGTCGTGGTCTTGCCCTCGCCGAGCGGCGTCGGCGTGATCGCCGACACCACCACGTACTTGCCGAGTGGACGATCGTCGAGCTCGTCGATCGCCTCCAGGCGGATCTTGGCGACATCGGAGCCGTACGGCTCCAGCAGGTGTTCGCCGACGCCCATCATGTGGGCGATCTCCCACATCGGTTTGGGACTGGCCGCTCGGGCGATCTCGAGGTCCGTCGGCATGTGCACCACTGCACCACCTCCACAACGTGTTCCGCTGTGCGGAATTATTCCACTGGACGGAACGTCTGTAAAGGGTCTCGGCGCGCGTCGTCGGCGCTACGCCGGTCGATGCCGTCCGGCGAGCCGGTCGCCGATCCGCTGTCCGGCGCGAACCACCAGCGCCGCCACCTCGTCGACCTGGTCGGCTTTGGGGAACCGGTACGACGGTCCGTGGACGTGGACGGCGGCGATGACGGTGCCCCACGGGTTGACGATCGGGCCGGCGACCGAGTTCAGCCCGTCGGACATCTCCTCCAAGCCCCACGCGAACCCGCTCTCCCGGACGAGGTCGAGCCGGGCGCGCAGCGCTGCGGGGTCGGTCAGGGTGTGGCTCGTCATCGCGGGCAGCGGCGCGTCGAGCACCTCGTCGACGACGGCCTCGTCGGCGTACGCCAGCAGCACCATGCCCGACGGCACGACGTGGGCGGCGATCGACTCGCCCGTCCAGTCGCGCACCTGGACCTCGTGGTCGGAGTCGACCTGGTCGAGGTAGTACACCTCGGTGCCGTCGAGCATCGACAGTCCGGCTGCCTCGCCCGTCTGCTCGGCGAGCTCTTCCAGCGCCGGACGGGCGAGGGTGACGAGGTTGCGACCCGGACTGGCGGCGGCCGCCAGGTCGATCAGCACGTCGCCGAGCCCGTACACACCGAGCAACTCGCTCTGTTCCACCGCCCCGATCTCGACGAGGGTGGCGAGCATCCGTGCCACCGTGCTCTTCGGCAGCCCGGTGCGGGCGGCGATCTCCGACACGCCGGCCGGCCCCGCGGTCAGCGCACCGAGCACGCTGAACGCACGCTCCACCGACTGCACCGTTGACATCCGAACCAGCTCCTCTCGCCGTCACTCTCGCACACGCGAGGGCGCGATCACCGTGCGCCGGTGAAGCGCGGCGGGCGACGCTCGGCCATCGCCCGCGTCCCCTCTGCGAAATCGGGCGTGGCGCGCAGGCGCTCTTGCTCCACCCGTTCGCGCTCGGTCGCTGCGGCGACGCGGTCGGCGAGATCGCCGCGCAGCGTCTCACGGATCGACTCGACGGCGAGGGGCGCCGACGCTGCGATCTCGGCCGCGAGCTCGCGGGCCGCGCGCTCGAGGTCGTCGGCCGGAACCACCAGGTCGACGAGTCCGAGCACGCCGGCGTCGTCACCGGTGATGCGTCGACCGGTGTAGAGGAGCCGGGCGGCGTGCTGCTCGCCGACCACGCGCGGCAGTGTCACGCTCAGCCCGAAGCCCTGGTGGAAGCCGAGGCGGGCGAAGTTGGCGCTGAACCGGGCCTCCGGGGAGGCGACGCGGAAGTCGGCGGCCATGGCCACCCCCAGGCCGCCGCCGATCGCCGCCCCCTGCACCGCGGCCACCACTGGCGTGCGGGTCCGGAAGAGTCGTACAGCGGCGGCGTACAGGTCGGCGGTGGAGTAGCTCGACCCGCTCGACGAGAAGTCGGCGCCGGCGCAGAAGTGCTTCCCTTCGGCGGCGAGCACGACGGCCCGGCACGCGGCGTCGTCGTCCAACCGCTCGAGCGCGTCGGCGAGCTCGGCGATCATGGCGAGCGAGAAGAAGTTGTTCGGCGGCCGGTTCAGCCGCACGACGGCGACATGGTCCTCGCCGGCGGCAGCGACGGTCACGAACGGCGCATCGGTCATCAGTCGTCCAACCTGTTACATCGGGGTCTGACACCTTCGTAACAGGTTGTGGGGCGTACGGTCGAGCACGATGGACGAGGACGACGTTCGGGGGGAGGTCGGCGAGTGGATCGCCGACGCGTGGGATCCCGAACGGCCGCTGCTCGAGTGGCGCCGTCTGCTGGCAGCGAGCGGCTGGGCGGTGCCGTCGTGGCCGCGCCGGTGGCACGGGCGCGGGCTGCCGAGCTGGGCCGATCGTGTGGTCGCCGATGAGCTGCGCGCCGCCGGAGCGGTGGGGACGCCGCTCGGTTCCGGCATGTCGCTCGCTGCGCCGACGATCCTCGAGCACGGGCCCGACGAGCTGCGCGAACGGGTGTTGGGGCCGACGATCACCGGCGAGCTCACGTGGTGTCAGCTGTTCAGCGAGCCGGGAGCGGGCTCCGACCTCGCCGGGCTCTCGACCACCGCGATGCGCGACGGCGACGACTGGGTGGTCAACGGACAGAAGGTCTGGAACACGAGCGCCCACCACGCCGACGTGGCGATGCTGGTCGCCCGCACCGATTGGGACGTCCCGAAGCACCAGGGCATCAGCTACTTCGTCCTGCCGATGCACCAAGACGGCGTCGAGGTGCGCCCAATCGTCCAGATGAACCGGCACGCGTCGTTCAACGAGGTGTTCCTCACCGATGCCCGGATCCCCGCGTCGAACCTCGTCGGTGCCGCCGGCGACGGCTGGCGGATCGCCCGCACCACCTTGATGCACGAACGGACCTTCGCCACGATGCGCCGGCCGGCGTTCCCCACCGCGGGCGGGCGGGCGATCGATGAAGCGGCGGCCGAGGCGGAGGAGCACTTCGCCACGTACGCCTGGTACCCGCAGCGAGCGGGTCGGCCGGACCTCGTGATCGATCGGGCACGCCGCCGGGCGGTCGCCGACGACGCACTCGTCCGCCAGCAGATCGCCGACCTGCTCGCGTTCAGGTCGGCCAGCGAGTGGACCGCGGCGCGCGCCCAGGCAGCTCGCCGGCTCGGCCGCCCACCGGGGCCCGAGGGCTCGCTCGGCAAGCTGGCAGCCAGTGAGGTCGCCCGGCGCTCGTCGCGCGTCCACACCCGCATCGCCGGCGCGGCGGGAATGCTGAGCGACGGCGACGACCCCGACGACTCGATCGTCGCCGAGGTGCTCGTGTCGACGCCGGCACAGTCGATCGCCGGCGGGACCGACGAGATCCAGCACAACATCGTCGGCGAGAACGTGTTGGGCCTCGCCCGCGAGCCGGCGCTCGACCGTGACGTCCCGTTCCGCGACGTCCGGCGCTGACGGAGCGCTCAGCCGCTGCGGACGGTCACTGCGTCCACTGCCTGACGATCAGTTCGACGGTCCGCTCGACCGCCGGTGGCAGCGGCGTCTCGACGACGGTCAGCGTCCATCCCAGCCGGTCCGGTGGTGGCACGAGCGGGAGCAGGCGGATGTCGTCGCGCGGCGAGATGGCCCGACGGCACAGGATGCTGACGCGCGCGGTCGTCGCGACGAGGTCGAGGATCGCGCTCATCGACTCGACGCGGGCGATCGATGTCGGGACGACGCCGGCCGGCCCGAGGAACGTGTCGTGCTCGAAGCCGACCTCCGGCGTCGTGCTGTAGGTGACGTACCGGCTGCCGGCGAAGTCGCCGGCGTGGAGCTCGTCGCGTGCGGCGAGCGGATGGTGCGTGCCGACCACACCCACCAGCTCATCGTCGCCGAGGTCGATGCTCCGCGGGAACGCGGCGGGCCGGCTCGTCGGTGCCACGACGGCGTGTGCGGCGCCGTCGGCGAGGAGGTCGAACCCGTAGAGATCCGGCGCCCGCACGACCTCCAACGCGGCGGTCCCCTCGATGCCGTCGAGGACGGCCTGCAGCCGCGCCACCCAACCGAGATCGTCGTGCACCCCCACGGCGAGCTTGCACGTGGTGCCCGTCGCCGTCGCCAACCAGCGGGCGTCAGCCTCTGCCGCCGACCAGATCTGTTCGCCGAGTTCGGCGGCGTCGACCAGGCGTCGTCCCGCCGCGGTGAGCTTGACCGTGCGCCCTGAGGGCTCGGTGAGGGCGAACCCGAGCCGCCGTTCGGCATCGCGCACCTGCTGACTGGCAGCGGACTGGGTCAGGTGGAGGGTGCGGGCGGCGGCGCTGATCGTGCCGCGGCGATCGATCTCCAACAGGAGGCGGAAGTGGCGGCGCTCCAACTCCGACATATCAGCAGAGCTTATATGAAACCGCTGAAATCGTTGCTTGTCCTCTACGTTCTCCGCTGCGACAGTGGCTCGCATGAGCACGACGTCGAACACCGACGCACCGATCGCGACCACGCCGGGAGCGATCGTCGACCACGACCGCTACCCCCTCGACGACCTCGACGGGCCGATCATGTCCGAGGTGATCAGCTCGGCGGTAGCCGACCTCGC